>JAHJLF010000081.1 GCA_018821925.1 Candidatus Edwardsbacteria bacterium | reverse complement strand
TTCCGCCGCTCTGGAGGACGCTGAATATCTGGTGGGTCTTGCCCTCCCGGATGATACTGCGGATGGCCGGCACGCAGACCAGCACTTCATAGGCTACTATCCGGCCGGTGCCGTCCATCCGGGGCAGCAGTGTCTGGGAATAGATGGCCTGGAGGGTGGTTGATAGTTGCAGCCGTACCTGCTGCTGCTGGCCCGGCGGGAAGACGTCGATGATCCGGTCGATGGTCTGGGCGGCGTCGGCGGTATGCAAAGTGGCCATCACCAGATGGCCGGTCTCGGCCGCGGTAATGGCCAGAGAGATGGTCTCCAGGTCCCGCATCTCGCCCACCAGAATGATGTCCGGGTTCTGCCGCATCACGTGCTTGAGGGCGTTGGCAAAGGAGTGGGTGTCGATGCCCACCTCCCGCTGGTTGATGCAGGCCTTTTTGTCGCGATGCAGGAACTCGATGGGATCCTCTACCGTCATGATGTGGCAGGAACGGCTTTCGTTGATGTAATCTATCATGGCCGCCAGGCTGGTGGATTTACCGCTGCCGGTGGGCCCGGTCACCAGGATCAGTCCCCGTGGCAGCATGCAGATCTTCTTCATGTTCTGGGGAAGCCCCAGGTCGTCGATGCTCTTTATCAGGAGGGGGATGACCCGGAGAACCGAGCCCAGAGCCTGTTTCTGGCGGAAGACGTTGACCCGAAAACGGGAGACGCCGGGGATGGAGTAGGACATGTCAAGCTGGTGGGTCTTTTCGAAACGCTCCCGGCGTTCCTGGTTCATGATCTCGTAAAGCAGTTCCTGGGTGTCGTCGGGGGTCATCACCGGGAGGCTGGAACGGACCAACTGGCCGTGGATCCGGTAGACCGGCGGCTCCCCGGATTTTATATGTAGGTCCGAACCCTGCTGCGTGACCAACAATCTCAACAATTCATCTATTTTGGGCATGTTCTCGCATAGTAAATTATCGGCTGAAAACCCCCGAGCCAGCGATCAAGATGTCAAAGCAGGTTTAGTTTAACAGACTGTTTTGGCAAAGTCAAGAAAAACTTATTGACTTTTAGCACAAATTTGGTATAGTTACCAAATATGGGAAAGCCGATAAAAGACAACATCATCCTTCCGGCCGACCGGCTGCGAAAAATACTGGGCACCATGGCAAACAGCTGGGGCTTTGAGATAGTCTTTCTTGATGCCGGAGAGAGCCAAGATAAACGATCGCTGGCCAAAAACACCCGGGTTATCGAACTGGATAATTTCAGGCAGAGGATAGCACTATCCGGTCCGGCCGAGCTGATGGACCGTATGAATGATGCCATCGGCAAGCTGGCGGACATCATCTCCGAACAGGAACTGGAGAGCATCTCCCTGACCGAGGAGATAGTGGAAAGGTATGAGCAGCTGTCGCTGTTGTTCGAGATGAGCGACCGTCTGGGGGTGGCCAGGGATAACCAGAGCAGGATGAAGGCCATTCTGGAGACCGCCATAGATGCGGTGGGTGCGGCCGGTGGCTGCTTGTTGATGAAAAACAGCCAGGAACACTGGTGTTGGGTCAACCGGGAGAAGGTGGAATCCGAAAAGCTGGCCCAGCTGGCGGTAGAGACCATAGAACAAAAAAAACATTTTGTCGAGGAAAACAGGCATTGCGCCCTGCTGCTCAGGGTCAGCCGGGGAAATATAATCGGCTCCCTGGTGCTGGGCCCCAAATCAAAAGCCGTCTATCGCTCGGGCGACATAAAGATTCTGACCACGCTGGGAGCCTATGCTTCCCTGCTTTTGGAGAGCGGCCGGCTTTACGAGGACCTGGAGTCACTGTTCTTCAGCACCATCAAGAGCATGATCGAGGCGGTCGATGCCAAGGATCCCAGCACCAGGGGCCATTCCGAGAGGGTGCGGCGGTACTCCCGTATCATAGGTCAGGGCCTGGATTTCGATCCCGAGAAACTGAAAAGCCTGGAGCTGGCGGCCTTGCTGCATGACGTGGGAAAGATTGGCCTGCCGGACATCATCCTCAACAACGAAAAGGAGTACCTGTCCGAGAACCAGTGGGAATTAGTCCGGATGCATCCCGAGATAGGGGTCTCCATCCTGTCGCACGTGGCCCAGCTGAAATCCATCCTGCCGGCTATCGGCCAGCATCATGAGAGGTTCGACGGACAGGGCTATCCCAACGGCATCGACGGGGAGAATATCACCCTGTTTGCCCGGATCATCGCGGTGGCCGATTCCTTCGATGCCATGACCATGAACCGCACCTACCGCACCCGTTTTTCGCTGGACAAGGCTTTAAAAGAGCTCAGCCAGAATTCGGGCAGCCAATTCGATCCGCAGCTGGTGAAGGTGTTCATAGCTAATATAAAAAAGACGGAGATCACGCTTGATGATTGAGACACAAGGTCCTGCAACTCTGCAGAACAAGGTTTTAAGCGAATCCTTGAGGCTGTCACAGGCTCTGTCCGGGGAACCCGGGCCGGCCAAGATATTGCAGGAAATAGGACAATCCATCAAGGATGCTCTGGGATACAAGGTGATAGTCTTAAGCGTTTACGACAATGACCTCGGGGCATTCAAGCCCCTTTGGATGGAATCGGTGGACCCGGATAAAAGCGCTGAACTTTTAACCAGCCCCAATCCCCTGATCAGAACTCAACTTTTAATAAAAGATTTCCTTCAGTCGGGAAGCTATATCATCAAAGCCGATCATCCGGTCTGGGAGGGAATGAAAGCCTCCCGTTACCTGCCGGGCCTGGGGGAGAAAATACTGAACGGCAGCGGGGATGTGATACTGATCCCGATTTTCAGATCGGCCAGTGCCATGATCGGACTGATAACAATTGTGGTGAAGGATGCTGAAGCGGACCCGGATCAGGTTAGGTACCTTTCGTATTTTTCCCAATTAGCCGGCTGCGCCATGGAGAGAGGGCTGCTGTATCTGCAAAGGGAGGAAAACAGCAATTTCAACCGGATATTGATCCAAACCGTTGAGAAGCTGGAAAAGATCAGCGACCCCGGGCAATTCTGGAAGACCATAGCCGAGAATATCGGGCCGGCCCTCAAGGGTTATGAACTGGCGGTTTCGATAGCCAATCAGGAGGGCAGTTATTATGTCCATCCCCTGGTGCTGAGGGACGGGAAGCAGATGGACGGATTGACCTCGGATGACAGCGCCTGGCTGGGCCGGGTGGCAGAGCAGGGGCCCCAGACCGAGCTGATAACGGTCCATCCGGAAAAACCGGCAGTGATAAAAATGGGCTGGCCCCTGGAGGTGGAAAAAGAAGCCCTGGGCGTTTTGACCGTCACCAGCCTCAATTCCGGGGAGATGGATCGCCCCACCGCCGATTTCCTAGGGATGATGGCCACCCAGATCGCCCTGACCCTGCACCGGGTACGGTCCATAGGCGAGTGGACCTCGAGCAAAGAGGTGCTGGAGGCCTATATCAAGAATATCGAAGATGCTATCCTGATAGTTGACTCGGTAAAACGAATAGTTTTTGCCAATACCTCCGCCCAACAGCTGACGGATTTGCGGCAGGGCGTCATCGATAAACTTCCCCTTATTCGAAGCGATAAAGAATGGCTTTCTGCGACCCTGGATGATATCTCAAACGGGGCAACCAGAGAGGCAGAAAAAAAAATAATCATCAAGGACAGTTATTGCTCTATCGGGATAAAAGGATTTTTTGAGAAAAAAAAATATACCGGTTCGATCATTAAAATCCACAGCCTTAAGCTGGAAGGGCTGGAATATTTCAAAGAACTGACCGGGATGGTGGCGGCCCTGGAGGATGTGGAGCTGCTTCCCCAGATACTTTTAAAAGCGGTAAGGCATTTTGTGGATTTCGATGCCGGCTCGATATTATTTCGGGAACGGGGTGACAGCTTCAGGTTTTTGGCCAGCCAGGGGGCGATGATCGACCATGACCCGGACACAGCTTTTCATCTGGTTACCGGGCTGGCCGAAGCCGCCATCAACGAGGGACGCACCCTGAGCTTGGCGGGAAAAGAGGGATCCCTGGCAGAGGGGCTGGGAATTTCGGGGATGGAAAAACCCCTGGCCGGAGCCCGCTCGGTGCTGGTAACCCCGTTGATATTCAAGGGCCATAACACCGGATTGATGATCCTTTCCAAAAAGGACCCGGCAGCCTACCCCGAAACCAATGTGGCCATGATAGATGAGCTAAGCACCGGGCTATCTAAAATATTATGGCAGATAGGCGTAGCCGGCAAGCTTAAACAGGAAAATGCCCTGCGAACCAAGCTGTACGAAATAGGCTTTGCTTCGGGCTCGGTGCTTCAGGTCGGCAGTTTGCTGAACCTGATGATCAGGACCATCGCTAAAGAGCTTAAGATCGACGAGATGGGCATTTATTTTTTCGACGAAGTCTTGGGGGAATGGAACGGCAAAGCCATACAGTCCACCGGCAAAAACGGCGGTTTTCTGGAACTGATGAAGAGCTCGGGGATAAAACTGGATTACGAGCGTTTGTCGGAGATCAAGGAGATCACCGCCACAGTCATAGCCCGGGGAGAGCCGGAAATAGTTCCGGACCTTAAAACGGATCCCCGTTTTCTTTCAGCCGGCCATTACAACGGCCTGGGGTCCGGGCTATGGCTGCCGCTCAAACTGAAGGATAAGCCGATAGGTGCAATCAGCGCCCTGTCCAAGCAGACCAGCTATTTCGGGCATGAAGATCTGACCCTTCTCCAGGAGCTCTCCCCCCTGGTCACTTTTGCCCTGAGGAGCGCCGTTCTTTACGAGGAGATCCGCCGGGAAGGCAGCCGGGTGGGGGCTATCATAAACTCCATGCCCGAGGGTTTGCTGATGGTGGACTCTCATTTCAAAGTGATCATGAGTAATGAGGGATTTGAGGGCCTATGGGGGTTGAAGCAGACCATCAGGCCGGGATCCGGCCTGCAGGAGGGGATTTTATCTTTGTTGACAAACAATCTGGCAAACCCCAAGGCCCTGATAGATTTTTTCCAGGATTGCGCCGTTTCAACCACCGGGGTGGTTATTCCGGTGGAATTGGAGCTTAAGGACGGCAAACATCTCAAGATCAGCTCCTTCCCGGTGGAGGAGCTGGACCGGCCTCGGACCGGCTTGGTGATACTGTGCCAGGACATAACCACCGAACACCAGATCGCCGAACTGAGGCAGGAGTTCGTGGGCATGTTGTCCCATGATCTGCGAAATCCGCTGGCCGCCATAATTGCCACCTTGGAGCTGGCCCTGGACGGAAGCCTGGGAGAGTTGAACGAAAATCAGAGCCAGTTTTTAGGCAATGCCATGAACGACAGCAGGCGGATGCTGGAAATGCTTAATGATTTTCTGGACGGCTATAAATACGATGCCATCGAGATCAAACTGGAAAAAATAAATTTTGATATCGCCCAGCTGATAGCCCGGCTGGTGGCCGATTTCTCCCCTCTGGCCAGAGAGCGGAACATCGAACTTCTGCAGGAGATGCCCCCCAATATTTTAATTACCGGGGACGAAGGGAAACTGGCCCGGGTAATATCAAACCTGCTTTCCAATGCGCTGAAATTTACCCCCCGGGGAGGAACTATCATTCTAACGGGCTCTGAACGTGCCAGCAGCGTCGAGATCGCCCTGAGCGATACCGGAGAAGGTATTTCAGCCGAGGACAAGGATAAGGTGTTTGAAAAATTCTACCAGGTTGAGAAACGCCGGCACGGACGGAAGACCGGCACCGGCCTGGGGCTGCCACTGTGCAAAAAACTGGTTGAGGCCCACGGCGGGAAAATATGGGTGGAAAGCCAGGCGGGGAAGGGCAGCAGATTTATTTTCAGTCTGCCCCGATAAGAACCAAGCGTAAAATTTCTAAATAAAAGCTCGAGAGGTGCGATTATGGCCAAAAAAATCATGGTGGTGGATGATGAACCCTACATTGCCAGGGTGATCAAATTTAAATTAGAGCAGGAGGGGTATACCGTCATTTCAGCCAATGACGGCCAGAGCGGTCTGCAGAAGATCAAGGAAGAGAAGCCGGACATGGTTTTGTTGGATGTAATGATGCCCGGGCTTTCCGGTTATGAGGTATGCCAGAAGATCAGAGAGGACGCCGAGCTGGCCGGTATTCCCGTGGTGATCCTGACCGCCAAGGGACAGGAACGCGACCGGGAGCAGGGGTTGACGATGGGGGCCAGCGACTATATCACCAAACCGTTCAGCCCCAACCGGCTTCTGGAGCTGGTGAAAAGCATGATAGGGGACGCCAAGTAATAATGTTGCATCTTCTATGGCTTTTATCCCTGCCCTTTGCGGCAGTGACGATTTTTCTGCCGGGCAGCCTGTTCCTGAAAACATCAGCCCTTATCGCGGCAGCTCTGCTGGGCGGGTGGGGCCTGGCCTTATTTTACAGGCAAAAGAAACAGCTCTATGCTTTGCAACAGGCGCAAAGGGAATGCGCCGCTCTTAAGGAGAATAACCAAAACCAGCAGCGCATCAGCGGGCAGGAGGTGTCTAAACTAAAAGAGATCATCGGATCGTCAAAGAAACAACTGGAGGAAGCCGGCAAATTCGAGAAGGTATTGAACGAACAACCGATAGGCCTGATACTGGCGGACTACGAAGGCAAGATTCTGTTTGCCAATTCCGGCATGGAAAATATTACCGGGTGGACGGTCAAGGATATATTGGGCAAAGACTGGAATAAAGTGTTCAAGAACTCCGGGAATGATATATCTGCCAAGATAGAGTCCTGTCTGGCTGATCAGGACAAGGCCGAAAGGGAACAGGAAACGATCGTGGCCAAGGACGGCAAGGACATCACCGTTAATTCCCGGCTCTGGAAATACGATTCGGGAAAGAACCTGGGCTGGGTTTTCATGCCCACCAGCCCGGCGGTGGATTTCAATAAGTTAAGGGACGAGTTCGTCACCAACATATCCCACGAGTTGAGAACCCCGCTGACGGTGATAAAGGGCTATTCGGAGATTTTGTATGACGAGGCGAAAAAGACCGACCAGCAGAATGCCGAGCTTATAAAGGTGGTGCTGGACGAGAGCGAACGACTGGCAAGCATCCTTGATTCGATTTTGAATTTCCGCTATGCCAGCTCGGGGCAGATAGGCTTGAGGAAGGAAAAGGTTGATGTCCTGCATCTACTGAACATGGTGGTCAACGACCTCAGCCATAAGGCCCAGAAAAAAAAAATTAAAATTATAAAAAAATTCCCGGAGAGCGTTTCTCCGGCCAAGGGAGACATCAACGCTTTAAGGTTTGCCTTCAGCCAGATATTAGACAATGCCGTTAAATTCACCAATGAGGGCGGCACCGTGACCGTTGAAACCGGCGGCTGGCGGCTGGAGGAAGGCCTCTGGAAGATGGAGATAAACTTTATCGATAACGGAGTGGGCATCTCGGCCCAGGACCTGCCCCATATTTTTGATAAATTCTACCGCACCGACCAAAAGGTCCACACCCTTCATGGCACGGGCATCGGGCTGTCTCTTTGCAAGGAGATCATCGAGACCAACGGCGGCAGCATCGCCGTGGAAAGCATCGTCGACAAGGGCAGCCATTTCTCGGTAAGCCTGCCGATGTCCGACTAAGGGAAAAAACAAGCACGCAAAAAGTCCGGGGCATACACCCCGGATTTTCAATAATGTCCAATGCGGTGGTTACAAATAAAAGCATGATTTCAATAAAGATAAAAAAAATAGTTAAGGATCAATATCCTTTTCTGGTCATTTTTTCGGCGGCTTTTGCCATCCGGCTAGGATACCTTTTTAAAATTAAGGACCAGCCTTTTTATATTTTTCCTTTGGGAGATTCTGCGGTATATTATCAAAGAGCCTTGGAAATATTATCGGGAAAAATCATTAACCCTGAAGTTCCATTTCTGGGATCGGTATTCTATCCCTATTTCATGTCGGCCGTCCTGCTTGTTTCCAACCAAAGCCTATTTTTCGTATCTCTGATCCAGATAATATTCGGCAGCCTGGCCTGCTGTTTGGTCTGGCATCTCTCCTGGAAATTATCAAAAAACAGGACGGCGGCCCTGCTGTCAGGATTGACGGCGGCTTTTTACGGACCTTTGGTTTTTCTGGATGCCGATCTGCTGATGATATCGATCACAGTAATGTCTGTGGCCGGCGGATTGCTGTTCTTAGTCAAGGCCCGGGAGGAGCAGAAAACCAGATGGGCAATGGCCTCGGGCTTGCTGTTGGGACTGGCCTGCCTGGACCGGGCTAACCTGATACTATTCATCCCGGCCGGAGCTTTTTACCTATACTCTAAACGGCAGTCGGTAAAGATCAGTCTGGGGCTGATCGCAGCCTTTTTAACCGCCTTGCTGGCAGTAGCCCTGCCGGTAACCATAAGTAATTCCCTGCATAATAAGGACCTATCCCTGACCGGGTCGAACATGGGAATAAATTTTTATATCGGCAATAATCCTGAGGCTCCGGGGGTTTTCATGTTGCCGGAGAGCTCCGGCCTGGAGAATTCCAACCTGTATCAAAGCTCCAAGGCGATTGCCGAAAAGGAGGCGGGCCGGGAGCTGAAACCGCCAGAGGTCTCCCGCTACTGGCTCGGCCGGGGCCTGGAATTCATCATCTCTCAGCCGCTGGCGGAAGCCCGGCTGATGCTCAAAAAGATCGGGCTGTTCTTCAACGCTTACGAGATACCAAATCATCTTAATTTTTATTTCATTAAAAGGGAATACGCCCCGATTCTGAATATCGCCTTCCTGGGATTTTGGTTCGTAGGCCCATTGGCTCTGGCCGGAATATTTTGGCTTATCAAGGACGGGATCAGCGGGACCGGGAGATTATATCTATCGTTTTTAATCATATACCTGATCTCCCTGCTGCCTTTTTTTATAGCCGACCGTTACCGCCTGCCGATAGTGCCGGTGATGATTGTCTTTGCCTGGGATTCCTTAATCAGGCTAGCCACCAATTTCAGGTTAAAGCAATATCCTGTTTTGACAGCAAAACTTATTACCATCATAACGATGATCCTATTTGTAAACTGGCCGATCCTAAAGTTCACCTACAGTTCGGACAGGATAGAGGTGTCCCGGGCCCATCTGGAAAAGGCCATGGCCCAAAAGGATCCCGGAGGAAGCGACAACCGGCAGGCAATAGAGGGTCTTAAATGGGCCCTGGAGGCCTCCCAGCCTTTCGATCCTTGGAGGGCCCCGGGGCATTTCCATCTAGCCAGAGCCTATGCCTACCAGGGCTATTACTCCGGCGCAATCAGGGAATTGGAAAAGGTGAAGGAATTAAGGGGAACAAAATCTCCGGCTGATGCTGCCAGTCAACTGGTAAAAAATGAATACGAGCGCACCGGGGATCTGGTGCGGTACGAAGATATTCCACAAACACCGTTTGAAAGGGCCCAGGGGTTTCTGAAGACCGGAAATTATGAGAGTGCGATTCCGATCTACCGGGAAATAATAAACAGGGATCCCTTTCATCTGGCGGCTATAAACAGTCTGGGGTTGATATATTATAATATGAAACAATACCGCAAAGCTTTGCAGGTCTTGAACCGAGGGAGGAAAATTTTTCCAGATAATGAAGTGTTGAACGAGAATATCTGCCATATCTACCGGCAAATGGGCCAGCATCAAAAAGCCGATCGGGTACGGAAAAACTTCATTAAAAAATGCCAAACGACCAAATGAGAATCACCAATCTGCATAAGGTCTCTGTAATTTTGAGCGGCGCACTTATCGTATTTACAGCTTCCATCACTCCTTCCCTGGCCGCCGTGGTGGTCAACGAATTCTGCTATTATGCCGACCCCCGCGGCGACACCGGATTGGAGTGGATAGAACTTTACAATGCCGATTCAACCGAGCAGGATTTATCCGGTTACGATATTTACTGCGGCCGCGCCAGCACCCCGCATTACATAGTGCCCCAGGGCTTTGTGCTGGCAGGAAAATCTTTTGCAGTCTTGCATCTCCGGCTGGCTGGCGTCAATACCGTCTCTGACCTCTATGAGGGTACCGCGCCCACCAGCAACATGCCAAATACCAAGGGATCCATCGCCCTTTTCACCAACAGCAACAAGGACAGCATCGTTGATTTTGTTGAGTACGGCGACGACAGCATGACCTACGAGGCAACCGCCGCCACTGCCGGCATCTGGACCCGGGGGGATTTTCTGGATACCGCCTTTTGCGGCAACTCGCTGGGTCTGACCTATGATGGCCTGGATTCCAACCGGAAAAGCGACTGGAGGGAACTGGTCCGTCCCACTCCGGGCTATACCAACCAGCCCTACCCGGTGGATATCGCTGTCTCCGGCATCAGCGTCTCCCCCGACACCCTCCGGCCCGGCCGAACCATCACCCTTAATGCCGTGATAAACAACATGGGACTGGATACGGCCTACCTGCCGGTCATCGAAGTATTCGAGGACTCCGATTATGACTCAGTCTGGGATGCCGGGGAAAAAAGGCATGCCACCATTTCCTGGGATTTTTTAAGCGATCAAAGGACTGCCGTTGCCCAGATATACGGATTGGAGGAGGGGCAATATAATCTGGCGGTCTCGGTCAGCTGCAGCAGCGAGAATTACACGGCAAATAATTTTCGCAGTATTTTGTTGACCATAGGCAGCCCGGTGGTCATCAACGAGATCATGTATTATCCCAATAGCGGCCTGGCCGAGTGGGTGGAACTTTACAACCGTTCCGCCGGGCCGGTGGATATCAAAGGCTGGTCGGTGGAGGATAATCTGGGAACACCCCACCTGATCACATCCTTCAGCCGGATAATGGTGCCCCGGAGCTACTTGATACTGACTTCTATTGACAATCAACCGCTGGCCGAATGTTTACGGATAAAGCCTAGTGGCGGCTGGCCGTCACTGAATGACTACGGCGATCTGGTCAGGCTTCGGGATCTTCGAAGCTGTCAGGAGGATATGGTTCAGTACACCAGCGATTGGGGGAAGAGCAAAGGGAAAACTTTAGAAAAAATAAATCCGTTTCTGGTGTCCAATGTCTACTCCAGCTGGGGCCTGTCAAAGGATCCTTTCGGCTCCACCCCCGGCAAGCGGAACAGCATATATGAAGAAAATCTTTCCGTCAGTACCAGCATCTCCGTCGGGCCAAATCCCTTCTCCCCGGATGATGACGGCCTTGAGGATCATACCATCCTTAATTATAAACTGCCCTGGGATGATGCGGTAGTAAATATCAGCATCTACGACCGGCTGGGCCGCCGGGTAAGGAACCTGTTGAACAATTATCGTTCGGCCAAGGAAGGTTGTTACGCTTGGGACGGACGGGACGAAGCCCGGAGAAAATGCCCCATGGGGATCTACATAATCCTGCTGGAAGCCGGGGAGTATTCTGGCACCGGCACCATCAAGGCAAAAGCCACGGTGGCAGTAGCCGGCAAATTATGATATTATTACTCTGGCTACTAAATAGATTAATAATCCTTACCCGTTGTTGAATGTCCTTGTTGTCATGCCCATGAAAACGGGCACCCAGGCCTGGATTCCCGCTGGAGTTTATGCTGAATGCAATGAAGTGCGGGAATGACACATTGCGCTATTTATTTACCGAAGTAATATTAACAAAGGATATTTTCAAATGAAGGGCATGGTACTGGTTTACACCGGCAACGGAAAGGGCAAGACCACCGCGGCTTTAGGGCTGGCCTGCCGGGCCTCCGGGCAGAAGAAAAAGATCCTGATGATCCAGTTCATGAAGGGCAAGGTCAACTACGGGGAACTGAAATCCGCTAAAAAACTGCCGGGCTTCACCATCAAACAATTCGGCCGACCGTCCTTTGTGGACAAAAAGAACCCGGCCCCGGCCGACATCAAAGGAGCCCGGGAGGGGCTGGCATTTGCGGCCAAGGCCATCGACTCCGGCAAATACGACATCGTCATCCTGGATGAGCTGAACGTGGCCATGGACTTCAATCTAATTCCATTGGATGAGGCACTGGCCCTGATCTCCAGCAAACCCCAGAAGCTGGAACTGGTGATCACCGGGCGCTATGCCCATCCCAAGGTCATCAAGCTGGCCGACCTGGTATCGGAGGTCAAGGAGATCAAGCATTATTACCAGCAGGGGGTGCCGGCTCGGAGGGGAATTGAGTTTTAATTTTTTTAGGCAAAACCACAAAGACACAAAGGCACAAAACGATTTTCTGTTTTCGGTTTTGTTAAATTAGTGTCTTGGTGACTTGGTGGTTAAAAAGAATAAATTATAAAAATATATTATAAGAGGTGTTCTAAATGGAGGATGTCTTAAAAAAAGCCCTGGAGCTGGGGACGGTGGACTACCTGGAGATACGGCTGGAGGAGAAGGCCGTCACTTCGGTCAACTACGTGGGGCGCGAACTGGAGAACATCGGGGTCAACAACTCCTTTGGCGGGAATGTCCGGGCCCTGCACAAGGGCGGCTGGGGATTCTCCTCGTTCAATTCCCTGGAACAGCTGGACCAAAAGGTGGCCCAGGCCTGTAAGGCGGCCAAACAGGTGGGCAAGGGCCGGTCCCAGCTGGCCAAGGTCAAGCCGGTGCGGGACCATGTCCGGGTCAGCTTAAAGGACGATCCCCGCAAAATATCACTGGCCCAGAAAAAAGAACTGACCGAGCGGTACAATAACCTGATCATGGACTCGCCGGGCGTCATCAGCTCCAACACCAGGTACGAGGATGTCTTTAAAAAGCAGACCTACGCCAACAGCGAGGGCAGCTTGATCACCCAGGAGCGGATCTACTGCGGGGCGGCCTTTGCCGCGGTGGCCAAGGAGGGGGCCAATGTCCAGCGGGCCCATGCCTCGGTGGGAGACACCAGGGGATATAATACGGCCCTGGGCCAGGAGCACAAAGCCGAGCAGGCGGTGCGCGACGCCCGGGACCTGGTCAAGGCGGAAAAGGTCTCCTCGGGCAAATACACCGTAGTGATAGACCCCATTATGTGCGGGGTGTTCGCCCACGAGGCCTTCGGGCACCTGTCCGAGGCCGACGAGATCTACCAAAACAAGGAACTGCAGAAGCTGATGAAGCTGGGCACCCGTTTCGGCAATAACGACCTGACCATTCTGGACGACGCCACCCTGCTGGGCGAGCGCGGTTTCTATGCCTACGACGAGGAGGGGGTGCCCTCCGGGAAGAACTACCTGGTGAAGGACGGCCTGCTGGTGGGGCGGCTGCACTCCCGGGAGACCGCCGGGATAATGGGCGAGAAGCCCACCGGAAGCTCCCGGGCCATCAGCTACCAATTCAAGCCCATCATCCGGATGGGCTGCACCTATATCGAGCCGCGCAATTATAAGTTCGAGCAAATGATCGGCGAGATAGACGACGGGCTGTACGTGGTGTCGGCCCTGGGGGGAATGACCGAGACCGAGATGTTCACCTTCTCGGCCATGAAGGCCTACCGGATCAAAAAGGGCAAGATCGGCCCGATGGTGCGGGACGTCATCCTGACCGGGAATGTCTTTACCACCCTCAAGAATATTGACGCCATCGGCAACGACCTGCAGCTGTACGGGGGACTGGGGGGCTGCGGCAAGGGCGGGCAGATGCCCCTGCCGGTGTCGGACGGCGGGCCGCATATCAGAATAAAAGACGTTGTGATCGGAGGCAAATAGATGAAGAATTTCATAGATACAGTCCTGTCCAAATGCCGGGGCAGGGTTCAGTCGGCCGAGGTGATAGCCTTTCACGGGCAGTCGATGCCGGTGGAGTTCAGGACCGGCAAGCTGCATTCGGTGGAGCACAAGGAGAGCACCGGGCTGGGCCTGCGGGTCATAAAAGAAGGCCGGATAGGCTTCTCCTCCACCACCGACCTGAACAAGCTGGACCAGCTGGTGGAAAATGCGGTGGCCAGCGCCGGGTTCGGGCAGAAGGCCTTCTTCGAATTTCCGGGCAAGTGCGCCGTCCGCCGGGCCAATATTTACGATCCCAAACTGGAGAAATATACTTCCGATCAGGCCATCGCCGAGGGGAAGAAGAACATCGCCACCCTAAAGGAGAAAGCTCCCAAGCTGAAGATGGACGTCACCCTGCGCAAGGGCCTGACCGAGGTCTACATTGCCAACAGTAAGGGGCTTGATGTCTCCTACCAAAAGAGCGTCTTCTCCCACAGCATCTCCGGGATGGCAGTCACCCCCAACGGCCTGCTGTATGTGGGCGACAGTAGAAGCGGCTGTCAGCTGGCCCGGGAGGGCTCAAAAATAACCGGTAAGATCGTAAAACTTTACAAAGCTGCCCAAAAGCCGGCGGCGGTTTCCACCGGCAAGATGCCGGTAATCTTCACCACCGACGCCGCCTATCTGCTGTGGATGGCCATAGGGATGGGGGTCAACGGCAAGCAGGTGCAGAAGAAGGCCTCGCCGTTGACCGGCAAGATCGGCCAGAATATCCTGAGCAAGAAGATAACCATCACCGACGATCCGGGCTATGAATATGCCGTGGGCTCCTCGCCATACGACGACGAAGGGGTGTGCACCGCCAAAATGAAGCTGTTCGACCAGGGGGTGCTGAAAAGCTTCATCTACGACCTGCAGACCGCCGGGATCATGGGAGAGAAGTCTACCGGCCACGCCCAGCGGGATTTCAACAGCCTGCCGTCGCCGGGCGTCAGCAATCTGGTGATAAAGCCCGGAACAGCCAAACAGGCGGAGATGGTAAAGAGCATAAAGTCCGGCGTCATCGTCTACGATTTTCTGGGGGCCGGGCAGAGCAACCTTTTAGCTGGGGATTTTTCGGCCAATATAGCTTTGGGCTACAAGATAGAGAACGGGAAGATCGTCGGCCGGGTGAAGGATGTGATGATATCGGGCAATGTGTATAACATGCTAAAGGACCAGGTGGTGGAGCTGTCCGACGACCAGGAGATGGTGGTGTCGCGGGGGAGTTTTGTCACTCCGGCGGTGATGTTCAAGGATGTGAATATAGCGGGGAAATAAGAGACCGCCCCTGACGGGGCGACCTAACCCCAGCCCCTTCCCCATGAGGGAAGGGGCTTTTTGTTGGCCATATATCGTAGGGGCGAACGGCCGTTCGCCCTGACCCACATGCCCGACTAATGTGTCATTCCTGCGAAGCTTGTCCTCGCGAAGGCGGGGAACAGGAATCCAGGCCCGTGCCTGGCCTAATACCGTAGGGACACGGTATGCCGTGTCCCTACATGCATGCCCGGCAGGTTTGACCGCCCCCGGCGGGGCGACCCCTCCCTTGATCCCTCCCCGCAACGGAGAGGGAACTTTTATACCCCTTCCCGTAGCGGGAAGGGGTAGGGGTTGGGTTCGTTCCACCTGCGCGGCGGAAACCGGGCCCAAAATAAAATAGCAACAAAACCAAGATTCCGCGTTGACTTTTATTAGGGTTTGGATGTATTATTCATAAATGTAAATGAAAAGAAGCGATTTATAAAATGAATTTATTTTATGCTGCAATAGCTATTTCTTTTTTAATTGCGGTACTCTTTTATAAACGTAGTGCCTCAAAAAAAGATGCTAAGGAGATTAAGGAAGATACTGAAGAAATAAGGGCAAGTAACGAAGAAAACATAGCTGAGATAAGAAAATTACAAAAACAAGTGGAGTATATTTCAAAAGGTTTGATATATCTTGATGGACTTCCGGAACGGGCTGACATAAAAAAGCAGCTATTATTAAGAGATGGCTTAAGGGCTATGGTTAATTACAAGTGGGACGATGCTATAGCAATATTTGAAAAAGCATTGGCTTGTGCCTCTGAAACGGATAAAGCTGCATTTTATTTTGAAATTGCAATTTGCCAAAAGAAAAAGGGTAATAATGAAATTGCCTTAGGGGAATATAAAAAGGCTTTATTATTGTATATTAAGGCACAAGATAAAAGAGGTACCTCGATTTGTTATAACAATATTGGTAACTTGTATCGTGTGTTGGGTGATTTGCCAATGGCTTTAGAATACTTGCAAAAGGCCTTTGAAATAAATAAAGAAATGGATAATAAAGTAGGTAATTCTTATGTTTTGGGTAATATGGGTATTGTATATCAAATATTAGGTGATATACCTAAGGCTTTAGAATATTATCAAAATGCTTTTGAAATAGATAACGTAGCCGGCAACAAACTAGGTATAGCTATAGCTTTGGGACATATGAATTTTATATATCAAATGTTAGGTGATTTACCAAAAGCTTTGGAGAATTTACAAAAGGCTTTTGAGATAAATAAAGAAATTGGAAATAGAGCTGGTATGGCTAGCGATATAGGTAACATGGGGGTTATATACGATAAACTAGGTGATACTTCAAAAGCTTTAGAATATTATCAAAATGCTTTAACAATAGAAAAGGAGATGGGCAATAAAGAGGGTGAAGCAAATGCCCTTGGCAATATGGGCGTTATATATAAGGGAAAAGGGGATACGACAAAGGCTTTAGAATATTATATGCAAGCTTTAACTTTATATAAAAATTCAGGCGTAAAAGGAAGTGAAGCGAATGTATTAAAGAATTTAGGAAATTTATACCGTGAATTGGGTGATACGTCAAAAGCTTTAGAATATATATTGAAAGCTATGGATATGTATAAAATGGTTGGTGATATTGAAGGTGAAGCGTATAGTCTTATATCTATTGGCCTTGTATACGATAAATTAGAAAAATCATCAAAAGCTTTAAAGTACTGCAATAAGGCATTAAGGATAGGGCAAAAATATAAGCATAATGAGATTGTTAAAATTAGTGAAAATAATATAAAAGCATGTTTATGGAGGTGGGGTTATAATGATGCAAAACGTGATGAAGAACGTAAGGCAAAACGCAGGTGAAATATATTATTTTATTAAGCCCCCCTCCGGGGGGCTTCTTTATTTCCTCGCACCCGCCTGGTTAATAACAAAGCGGCTGGAGTTTCTCCAGCCGCTTTGTTTGTTTTCCAAATTTCCTACACCTGCATCTCTTTTATCTTCTTCAGCCCGAACCTCAACGGCAGATACATGGCTATTCCCGACAGCAATAAAAATATCCCAAAGGATATTACCAACGCCTGGCCGTAGTTCACCCGGCTTCTCCATTGGTTCATGGCATACAGGTAGGCCGGCCAGGCCAGCACCACAATCGAAATGGCCACGTAGGCCAGCCCCGCCAAGGCCGCCAGCAGGCCGCCCAGCCCGGAGGCGATCTTGCTGGGGTTGCGCTCCTTGAAATCCGGTATCATTGCCCCCAGCCCCAGGGTCAGGCTGGTCAGCACTAAGCACATCAGCCCCAGGCTGATATGGCTGATGACCTTCAATCCCGGCATGGTGTGCAGCAGCTGGTTGGATATCAAACTCAACGTCTCGGTCAGCACCAGGGCCACGATGATGCTGACGAAAGCCTTCTCGGCGAACAATCTATACCCCTTGATGGGGGAGGATTTGATGAACCACAGGGTGGGCCCCTCCAGGCTGATCACCGGGAAGACGAAGCGCACCGAAAGGGTGGCCAGGATATACCCGGCGAAGGCGAAGTTGATGAAGGTGATCACCACCTTCCACATGGGAAAGGTGAAGAACATGGGGTAGCGGTGCAGGCTGCCCAGGTAGATAATCAGCAGGGAGACGAAGATCAACCCCTGGGCCCACTGGGTGGGGTCGCGCAGGAACAGCAGACTGTCCTTGGCGGCGATGGGGAACTTTCGGGCCCACCAGGAGGTCAGCCGGCGGTTGGAGCCGTAGCTCTCCATCGGGGAGCTGGTCACCCGGGTGGTCAGGCTGTTAAGATAGAACCTTTGGCTCAGGTAATAGCACAGCGAGGTCAAAAACAGGGCGGTGATGGCCAGCAGCCACAGCCGGCCCAGGGCCGTGGCGATGCCGCCCCGTACTCCGGCCATCAGCCCCTCGGTGATCCAGGTGCTGGGCAGCAGGGGCGAATTGACCACCGCCAGGGACGACATATAACTCTCCAGCTCGGGCATGGTGTTTATATGGGCGATGGACATTCCCTGGGGCCGGGCGAAGGCGAAGAATGCCCAGGAGGCGATGGCCAGAAAGGCCAGCAGCCCGGCCAGCAGATGCCGCAGGCTCAATCGGGGAAAGACCTTTACCGCTATCAGCAGCAGCGAGACCGCCAGGGCGGACGGGATGGCCACGAAGGGCGGCAGCAGGGCCAGGCCCAGCAGGATGCCCCAGAGATCGGCTTTAAGGGTCACCAGCAGGGCCACGGTCAGCGGGAGACCCAGGATCAATGTAGCCCAAGAGCTGTAGAAGAAGGTCTTGTAAAAGCTGTATTCAAACAAGGCCTGGGACGGCAGAGGGGTGGACAGCAAAAAATCCACCTCCCGGGAGCGGAACAGGGTGGAGAGCGAGGTTATCAGATTGCTCAAGAAAAGCATGATGAAGAAGGTCAGAAACGACGAGGACAGCAGGCGGAACAGCAGGGACTGTCCGATGCCCTCCAGGGCCAGCAGGTAGGCGAACAGGCGGTGGAACAGCAGGTAGCCTCCGGCCAGGAACAGGGTCATAGCGAAGAGATAGGAGGCCAGCTGGAGCATTCTCCCCGGCCGGGGCTCCAGCAGTTTCCCAAAGGAGGCCTTGAAGTTCTGCCGGTTGATGTAAAGCGGCAGGTTCATTTTATTTCGGGGCGGTAAAGATGCGGTCGAACTGGTCCCTGGAGATGGCCGCCACGTTGTCCAGCTGGAACAGCCAGCGGACATCGTTGACCTTGCGTTTCAAGAAGGCCAGGCGGGCGGCGGGCGGCAGGCGCATCAGCACCTGGACGGTCTTCTCGATATACTTATCCCGGCCGCCGCGGCCATAGACCCCGAAAGCCCTTTCGGATGAGTTTTCGGCCTCCACCAGCTTCAGGTTATCCTCCGGGGTCAGGGGCGGGGCCGGGAGTTTTATCACCTGCTTGAGGCTTTCAAAAAGATGTTGGCTGTTCTTCTGCCTGATGGCCTCGTCATCCTGGTCGTCCAGCAGCTCCATGAAGCGGCTGGGGATCACGAATATTCGCTCGCTCTGCATCAGGCGCTCCAGGCGCTGCCGGGAATGCTCGATCCGGATGTGAGGCAAAGGATGCCCTTTTATCAGCGATGCCAGCCCGTCCAGCATCTGCACCAGGTCGGAGGGCATGGCCAGCAGGTAGGCGAAGGTCCGGAGTTCGTCGCTTTTCAGCTGGGGCAGGAATTCCAGCTTCTCTATCTGGCGCTGGCTCAAATACAGGCCGAAGTGGGTTATCAGCTCGTGCCGGGGGTCGATGGTCTGGCCGTTTATTTTGGCGCCATCCAGGCCGGGAACGATGGACAGTCCCTCCTCGGCCAGCCCCAGCCCGTTGAACAGGTAGAAGAACTCCTCCAGGGCCGACAGCACCCGGGGATTGTTGAATGGATAGATGGACAGGCGGCGGATCAGTGAGCCCAGATGTTTCAGCATCAAGCTGATGACGCTGGCTTGGGCGGCGGCACTGAATCCCGGGGCCTCTGCTTTGGCCTGCTCCGGTTGGGTCTGGGTGATTTTGATGGCGCCCATTTCGGCCAGCTCGGCAATGGCCTGGCAGGTGATGAACTTGCCCAGGCCGCTTATTTCCACCAGCTTGCCGGCCGAGAGATGCCTGGTGCCCAGGAATTCCGCGATCTTTTCCTGCTCGGGGGTTAGCCCCTCCGGCTGGAATCCCGGCTTAAGATGGACCACCGTCTCCGACGAGGGTATCAGGATCCTTATCCTGAGCCATTCGTCCAGCCGGCGCATGCCCTCCAGCAGAAAACCGTCGGTTTCCAGCTTGACCGGATATTTGCTCTGGGTATAGAGCCGGGTCTTCAGGTCGAAGGTATAATGCCCCTCCACCCAGATGATGACCTCGTCCATGATCTCCTGGATCTTGAAGCGGATGACCTCGGTGAAGTCCTCCCCGGAGATGAAGCCCTTCTCTATCAGCACCTCCTCCAGGGGAATGTTCAGCCGTTCCTGCTCGGCTTCGGCCAGGGCCAGGGCGCTCTCGGTTATCAGCCCGGTCTTGAACAGGTAGCCGCCCAGGAATTCCTGGCGGTCTTTCTTGCGGTAGAACCCGCCGGTGATCCTTCCTTCGTCGAAATCAAAGGCGGCGGTGTCGCCTTCCTGCTCCAGCTGGAGGACCCCGGTCTTGCGCTGGCTGGATAACAATTGCAGTATCTCAGGCAGGCTGAATTCCGATATGTTTCCTTCAAGAGCCATAGTTTTAGATTAGTGATTTTAGATGTTAGATTTTAGGGGTCATGTATTCCGTCATTCTGAGCCTGGCTTGTTGCCCGGCAAGTCGAAGAATCCCGTCAGATCCTTCGGATAGTCAATCAGGGGGCTTTGCTCAGGATGACGATATCATTAGGTTTTATATCGGTCTTGTCATTCCTGCACTTCAGTTAATTCAGTGTAAACTCCAGCAGGAATCCATATTCTCGCTGGATTCCCGTCTGCACGGGAATGACACGAGCGACTTAATACAAAGAAAAATTATACCGTGAACTCCAGGTAAAGGTCCTCCAGGTCCTTGTGCTGTTTCCGGGAAAGGCTGCGCAGTTCGTCCAATGTTCCCAAAGCCACCAGCTTGCCGTTGGCAATGATCCCAATCCGGTGGCAGACCGCCTGGGCCAGCGACAGGGTGTGGGTGGAGATCAGCAAGGCCTTGCCTTTGGCAGCCTCCCGCTTGAAGATGTTGCGCACCGTGATCATGCTGGCCGGGTCCAGGCCTACCATCGGCTCGTCGATCAGATAGACCAAAGGGTCGTGCAGCATGGCCGCGGCAATCACCACTTTCTGGCGCATGCCGTGGGAATAGCCCTCGGTGCGCTGGTCCAGCCAAGCCACGGCATCAAACTCCTCGGCCAAACGGTTGATCCGGGGCTCGATGTCCTCCTTGGGGATCTTATAAATATGGCCCACCAGCCGTAAAAACTCCCGGCCGGTCAGCAGGTCGTAGATGAAGGAGTCGTCGGGGATGTAGCCCAGCTGCATCTTGGCCTTCTCCGGCTCTTTATGTATATCCATCCCGCAGATGGAGGCGCTGCCGCTGTCGGGCTTCATCAAACCGGCCAGCATCTTCAAGGAGGTGGTCTTGCCGGCCCCGTTGGGGCCTAAAAGCCCGAAGATCTCGCCCGGCTTCACGCTGATGCTGAGGCCGTCCACCGCAGTCTTGTCGCCGAATCTTTTTACGGCCCGGGTCAACTCTATTCCGGCCTTCATCGGGACTCCAATATCTCTATCTTTAAATTCCCCAGCGCCGGCAGCAGCCGGTTCTGCTGGGACAGATCGCCCTCGATGATCCGCAGCCGGGCGGCATCGGCCGGGTTCAGGCCGAAGGTGGGATCCAACTCGATCCATCTTCCGCAGTAGACGGCGTTCCAGGCATGGTAATAAAAACGTCCGTCCATAAAAACAACCCCCAGGCACAGCTTGGCGGGAATGCCGGAGGCCCGGGCCAGTGCGGCAAACAGGGTGGCGTGCTCGTTGCAATCGCCCCGCCGGGACAACAGCACCTCCACTGCCGAGGGCAGGCTGACGGTCATCTGCTTGTCCAGATTCTTATTGACCCATTGGCTGATGGCCAGGACCGTTTCCCAGGAGGACTTCTTTCCAGCGACTATCTTCCGGGCGGTATCTTTTATCCGGCTGTCCTCCGATTGAATCAAAGCGGTGGGCTCCAGGTACTTTTTCAAGCTGTCGGGCAGAATGTCGTTCAATCCGTCCATCCGCTCCTGGGTGATGATAACTATCTGTTGATCGGCATCCGTGATCTGCTGCCGGCCTCCGGCAATGTCCATCTGGCTTATATTAAGGCCGGATATTTTGATCTTAAGATGCTCAATGTCCCGGGGTTTATCCAAGCTCGATCCGGTGGCCGGGACCGAAAGCTGGGTCAGCAGGTCTATCCCGTTATCATCAGGAGGTATCCGCAGGGCGGTCTCCTTGGGCTCCCAGATCAGGGTTATGCCCAGCGGACCGTTCTCTTTTAAGGTATTTCCGGCCGAGTCCACCCAGATGGTGCTGGTGGTGCCGGCCATCTCCAGGCTCAGTTTGGTGGCCCAGTGGGACCGGTCAGCGATCTTAAGACTTTCCTGCTCCATAACCTCGATCACCGCCGGCTGGAGCGACAGGGAGGTGGGGTCGAAGGTGGAGAAATTGTATTTACTGCCCTTTTTTATGCTTTTGTTGGCGATCATCGGCTCGATGGCGTCCGGCAGGTAGACCGGGCCGTCTAATTTAATGGTCTGCCGCTGTTTCTGCCCGCCGGTGGTTACGTCGATATCCAATTGCTGGCCGTTCACCCGGCCGTGGACATTTATCTCGGCGGCCCCCTCCATCACGAAATCGAAATCCTGCAGGTAAAAGTTCCTATCCAGCTGGTAGCTGGTGACGGTCTTGATCTGCTGGGGGGTGTCCATCATGTTGATCCTTAAAAAAGCCCGGTTGCTGACCTGGCGGCCGCCGCCATCCAGGCTTTGAGAGACGGTCACCGAATAGCCGGCCTTCTGCCCGGAGAAATAGATGCCATGCCAGGTCTCCTTGTAGGCGGTGGTGTCGCCCTGCAGGGTGACGACCGGTTTCTGACATCCGGCCTTTTGGTATCCGAACCATCCCAGGGAAACAACCCACAGGAATCCGAAGATAACCAGAGGCAAAATTTTCTTCATATTATTACTCCGGCAATTAAATAGGTGAATAATCCTTACCCGTTTTTTGAACGTCCTTTTTGTCATGCCCGTGAAAACGGGCATCCAGGCCTGGATTCCTGCCTTCGCAGGAATGACACATTGCGCTATTTATTTGCCGAAGTAATAATGTAACTAAATGTCCGTTTGAACTGTTATTATACCATCTCGGCAAAAATAGTCAATAATTTTATAAATTAATGCTTGACATAAATGTTATCTAATTGTATTATTACAACATTAAGTACGAAAGGGGGTGAGATTCCAGTTCACCGTAATTTTAGGTTAGGGAATAATAAAACTTACATTAATATCATCAACCTAAAGCTAAACTAATAATTGGAGGAAAAATGAGAGCAAAAGTTTTGACCGTCCTGGTTTTGCTAGTGATGGCGTCAGCAGCTTTGGCCCAGGCGCCAGTGGAGCAAACCTATCCCTGGTACAATTCGTTCCGCAACCAGTCGACCGCCGGGTTATTGGAGGATAACCTGGACCTGATGCTGGGCCGCTGGGGATTTTTGGATCCGGCCCGGATCGACCTGATCGACGGCAAGTACCTCTACACCAACCTGGCCAACATCTACAACAAGAACGAAGAACAGTTCAACCCCTCCGATGCCGGCACCTATGTGGTGGGCGGAACCTCGGATATCTTCGGCTATGGCAAGCTGGGTCTGCTGTATTCCCGCAACTATATAATGGAGGCCGACAGCCAGGTCGTTGAAAATGTGACCCTGACCGACATCGATCCCGGGACCAACCCCGGATACGATTACAGGGAGACCACCAAGGAAGAAGACCAGTGGCAGGGCCAGGAAGGCAAGACCGATTATTTCCTGGGATACGCCCGACAGGTAAACGACATGAGACTGGGCCTGGCTTTCAAACGCACCGTAGAGTCCTACAAAGAGGATGGTTTCGCAACCTGGGACCTCTTGGAGCAGAACATCATAACCGGGCAGACCATCTATACCGAGGCCGGCAGCGATACCGGCAGCTTTGCCGAGATCAGCTCCGAGAACTGGATCGGCGCCTCGGTCTGGAAGCCGATGAATGACAAGATGGACCTCAGCCTGCGGCTGGCCATCGGCATGGGCGGTATTGATATGTTGGAAGAATATGATTATATTTACAATGAGGCCGTCCCCGGCGGCGACAGCTACGGCGAGACCGAGACCGAGACTCGCGACATCACATACTCCGGGACCGCTTTTTCCGGCGGCGGTGCCTATGTCTACAAGTGGACCGATGACGTCAATACCCGCTTTGACCTGCAGTTCACACATATGGGTTACACCGCGGAGGATGCGACCTTTGAGGGAGCCTATCATGAGCAAAGCGTGAGTATAAGCTCGGATTATTACACCGACAGCTATACCGAAGCGGTTACCGGGGAATATACCCAGAACCAGATAGATTTCCGGATGGTCAACACCGCCAAGCTGGAGAAGGCCGTATTCGCCATCGGGCTGGGCTTCACCACCAGCGGCACGGAGATGACCGGAACCAGTGACCGGGCAGATCGGACAGTATCCGAGTATCGCTTTATGAACAACACCTCCCTGCCCACCAGCTATGTGGCGACCACCACCCGGGGGGAGACCTGGGAATACAAGGTCACCGAAGCCGGATACCTGCTTTCACTGCCGGTGGGAGTGGAGTTCAATCTGACCGATAATATAGTCTTCCGGCTGGGAGCCGATCATCAGATCAGCAATTTTGACTTCACCGACAACGAGACCCTGACCGGCGGCAGCGAGATGGAGACCACCGTCACCCGCATGGGCGACGGCTCCACCACCACCACCTATACCCCCAATCCGCTGGATGATGTGACCGGAGTATCCCAGACCTACAAAGAGGCTTACAGCTACACCAACTATACCTACGGCGCCGGATGGAAGGTCACCCCCAACCTGCAGTTGGATTTCATGGGCTTTGCCCAGTTGAACGACCTGACCAATTGGAAGCTTTCAGCCGTATTTAAATTCTAAAAGAGAGGAACAAAAGAGATGAAAAAAGCCTTATATACTCTGACTGTTGTCCTTTTGATCGGGGCCGTCATCGTGGGATGCGGCAAGAAGGAAAATCCGTTCGAACCGATCACCAGTTCATTCCTGCCGACCACCGCCATGGAATCCCAGGGCCCGACCGTGCTGAGCATCAACACCCGGGACGGCAACAATGCCCTTTATGAGTCGCCGACCTACGATGAGATCATAGTGCTGTTCGACGCCGACATCAACCCGGCCACCGTCACCACCAGCACCATCCTGCTTCAGGAGGTGGAGCATCTATCCACCCCCCAGCAGTACACAGTGTCCTACGACAAGACCTCCAAAAAGGCCATCATCAAAGCCACCAATGGCTGGGATGATGACGCCAGGTACCTGGTGACGGTCACCACCGGTGTCAGGGACATCCACGGGCATGCCCTGGACGGCAACGGCAACGACTGGGTGGACCCGCAGGATTTTTATCGGGAGCAATTCACGGGCTTTACCACAACCACCGCTGCCTACGACGTTACGCCTCCCCTGGTGGGCATGATCAATCCCACCAACGACGCTATCTATTTCAGCACCACCGATTCCATTGAGATATGGATCACGGATAACGACAGCGTTGACCGGGCCAGCATCACCCAGGATGCCTTTGTGCTGACCAAGGCCAACGGCCAGGTGGTCACCCTTCCGGCCATGTATGTTGAGGAAAGTTTCGCACCGAGCCTGTATATCGTTCGTTTCCGTCCTTTGGCCACGGTCCTGGTGGATTCCAACGATTATTTCTTCACCGTAAAGACCTCCATCAAGGACATGAAGGGCAACATGCTTGACGGGAACAGCAATGGAGATGCCGAGAACGAGTTCCTGGATCGGGAGCGGATCAAGTTCCGCACTTACGATCCCCGCAACGGAGGCATTCCCGCCCAGGCCACCAACCTGCGGGTGCTGTCAACCGCCTATGTTGATGCCAACCGGGGCCTGGTGATCCGGTTCACCCGCAAGATGAACCCGGCCACCCTCAATACATCGAACATCAAGATCTATAACAACTCCAATTACACCGAGTACATCCCGGGCAGCATCAGCATACTTCCCGACACCATGGGTGTGCGCTACTCCCTGGAGAACTACGACGGATCGGGCTACCTGTGGGTCAGCCGTCTGGTGAGGGATACCGCCGGATTCTATCTGGATCAGAACAACAATGGTATCTCCGGCGAGGCCGCCTATACCACCAATGAGGGCACCTATCAGACATCGGACGATCTGTTTGCCTCCATCGCCTATAATTCCGGCCTGGAGATGATCCTATTCAATGATATGGCAGAGGATGGAAACGTAGGTTGGTCAACTCGTGGCACGACCCCGCAGCTATGGCATCGCAGCACCCGAAGTGTATCTGCAAATACTAATAATGGCGGGCTATATGCCTGGCATTGCGGGGTGGATGCCGACTCCAGTTATCTGGTGGCGGGACCCACCGCGGTGCACGACACCCTGATGATGCCGGAGATAGACCTTACCGCCTACAACATTTACAGCAACTGCCGCATACGGTATGATCGATGGTATCAGACCGATGGCGGGGCCGACGCCTGCCGCCTGATCGCCTCCACCGACAATGGTGCAAATTGGAGCACAGTAATAACCTGGTCGGGTACTTCTGCCGCCTGGCTTAGCACGAGTATGAGCCTTAATGGTTATCTGGGCGCCAGGGTGCGTTTGGCTCTGGCCTTTGACACCGATGCCGTGGGCAACGTTTGGCCGTCGGAAGGCTTTTATATCGACAACATTCGCTTGGTAGTTTACTAAGAAAAATCCAACATAAAGCCCCCCGCTTTGGGCGGGGGGCTTTTGCTATTTACAATCTTAAAAAAATGTGAGATAATTGAAACCGTTACATTATGCCTTTGGTCAAGACAGGATTGACAAGATTAATCGGATTATCCTTATCCTAAAATCATAAAAATCCTGTAAATTCGCTTACGCTACCTTTCGGTCTTCTTTAAGTGCAGCAGCTTTAGCGAAGGCACTCCTGTCAAATTTTCACTATCATATCAAATACTTATGAACAGGGCTATTTTAATAGTGCTGGACGGCTGCGGGGTGGGCGAACTGCCCGATGCGGCAAAATACGGGGATAGTGGCAGTAATACCCTGGGCAACATCTCCCGGGCGATACCGGGGGGATTTAAGCTGTCCAACCTGCAAAAACTGGGGCTGGGGAATATCATTCCCCTGGCCGGGATGGAGCCGGATTCAAAGCCCTCGGGCAGTTACGGCAAGATGGCCGAAAAATCGCCGGGCAAGGACTCCACCGACGGGCACTGGGAGATGGCCGGGCTGATAACCGAAAAACCCTTTCCCACCTATCCCCAAGGCTTTCCCCCGGAGATCATAGAGCCTTTTAAAAAGGCCATCGGCCGGGATATCCTGGCCAACAAGACCGCCTCGGGGACGGAGATCATCAAGGAACTGGGCGATCAACATGTCAGGACCGGCTATCCGATAATCTATACCTCGGCCGACAGCGTATTTCAGATTGCCTGTCACGAAGAGGTGGTCCCGCTGGAACAGCTCTACGACTGGTGCCGGATAGCCCGGAATATTTTGGCCGGGGAGCATGCGGTGGGGAGGATCATCGCCCGGCCCTTTATGGGAACCTCCGGCAGTTACCAAAGGGTGGGCGGGCACCGGCAGGATTTCTCGCTTAAGCCGCCCAAGCCCACCATTTTGGATCTTTTTAAAAAAGCCGGGCTGGAGGTGGTGGGGGTGGGCAAGATCCACGACCTTTATGCCGGCCAGGGGCTGACCCAGAGCCTCCACAGCGACGACAACCCTGACGGCATGGCCAAGATCCTTGACGCCTGGCCAATGCTATCCCAGGGCCTGCTGATGGCCAACCTGGTGGAATTCGACATGACCTGGGGGCATCGTAACGATGCGCCGGGCTTTTATCAGGGCCTGCGGGATTTCGATGCCTGGCTGCCCGGTCTGCTCGATAAAATGACAGGCGATGATATCCTGATCATCACCGCCGACCATGGAAACGACCCCACCACATCATCCACCGATCATTCCCGGGAATACGTGCCGCTGTTGGTCTACGGGCCGGGGATAAAAAGCGGCATCAATCTGGGCATCAGGGAAAGTTTTTCCGATATAGCCGCCACCCTGGCGGAGATGTTCGGGATAAAAGGACTGGAGCACGGGCAGAGCTTTCTGGGCTTAATTAACCGCTAAGACGCCAAGGCCGCCAAGAAGATATATTACATTTTTAGCTTGACTGGAGATGGAAATGACAGGATCCTGCATGCCAAGCACCAAAGACTTAATCGCCTCGGCCAAAATGGCACAAAAAGCGGCCTATGCTCCTTATTCCAAGTTCAAGGTGGGAGCCGCCCTGCTGGGCAAAAGCGGCAGGATATTCACCGGCTGTAATGTGGAGAACGTCTCCTACGGGCTGGCCTGCTGCGCCGAAAGGAATGCGGTGTTCAAGGCCCTCTCCGAAGGGGAAAGGGAATTCCGGGCCATCGCCATCGTGTCCGACAGCCCGGAGCCGACCGCCCCCTGCGGGGCCTGCCGCCAGGTGCTGAACGAATTCGCCCCGGATATATCGGTCATCATGCCGGGCAAGAAGAGGACCATCAAAACGACCCTGAAGAAATTATTACCGTTTGCCTTTGGGCCAAAATCACTAAAATAAATATAAAAGGAGGAAACCAAATTGTTCGGAATAGCATTTGCATTGGGACAGGGCGGACTGCCGTCCGGGGGAAGCTCGGGCGGGGGGCTGATGGGGCTGCTGCCCATTATCATCATGTTCGTGATCATTTATCTGCTGCTGATACTTCCCCAGCAGAAACAGCAGAAGAAGCACAAGGAGATGCTGAACACCCTGCAGAAGGGCGATAAGGTGGTGGCGGCCGGGGGCATCCACGGCACCATCGTCGGGGTCGACGAACAGAGGAATATCGTGGTGCTGAAGATAGACGAGAACGTCAAGATAGAGGTTCAGAAATCAACCGTGGCCTCCAAGATCGAAAACAAATAGGTATCTTCCAGTGACCGGCCAGGAAAATAAAATAATGCCCATCAGGATCTTCGGCGACCCGATTCTGCGAAAAAAGGCCCAAACCATCGAAAACATAGATGGTTCGATAGACCAGCTGGCCAAGAGGATGATGGAATCCCTCAACCAGGCCAGGGGCCTGGGGCTGGCGGCCCCGCAGGTGGGACACTCCAAATCGCTTTGCATCATAAATCTGCCTTTGATGAATGAGAAGATCAAACAGCCGCTGGTGCTGATCAACCCGAAGATCCATCTGCGGGAGGGCGAGGTTAATTACGAGGAGGGATGCCTGAGCTTTCCCGGTATCTATGTCGATGTGAAACGGCCCCAAAAAATAGCTCTGACGGGACTGGATCTTGACGGCAACGAAATGGAATATGAGGCCGGCGATATCCTGGCCAGGGTGTTCCTGCATGAGACGGACCATCTTAACGGCGTGTTGCTGATAGATCATTTGAGCACCATCAAAAGACAGCTATTAAAAAACAAATTGAAAAAATTGAAACAAGAATAGTTTCAAGGTTATGTTCAGACGGAAAAAAGGATTGATAATAAGGGTTGAGTCCGGGCAGCCGGACTCTTTTGCCGTTGCCCGGGCGGCCCAGGTATTGGATGAACAGGGAATCATAGCCTTTCCCACCGATACCGTCTACGGCTTAGGGTGCCGGCCCGATTCGGCCAAGGCGGTTAAATCCATATATAAGTTAAAAGGACGGGATTTTAAAAACCCCCTGATATTGTTTCTGGGAAAAACGGAGGAGCTGGGCCAATATTCCCAGGATCTTCCAGCCTATGCCGGCAAGCTGATCCGGGCCTTCTGGCCCGGCCCGTTGACCCTGGTGGTAAAGGCATCCCCGACGGTAAAACAATGGGGGCTTGACAAGGATGGGACCATCGGCCTGCGAATTCCCGATTCTTCACTATTGCAGGATATCATCAACCGCGCTGGCCTGCCGCTGGCTACCACCAGCGCCAACCGAAGCGGGTTCGGAGAGTCGTTTTCCGCCCAGGAGGTTATGGCTTCATTGCCGGGTCCGGTGGATTTGATGCTGGACGGGGGGGAGATAGCCAGGAATAATCCGTCAACCGTGCTGGATATTTCGGCAGATCATCCGGTGATCCTCCGGAAGGGGGCCATCACCCTAAACCGTATCCGGCAGGAGATCGGGATCCCGGTGAAACTCAAAAAGATCCAGGTGCTGTTCGTATGCACCGGCAATACCTGCCGTAGCCCGATGGCCGAAGGGTACCTGAGGCATATCCTTCCCAAGATATGGAAGGATAGGGTTGTCGTAAGGTCATGCGGAACCGGAGCCATGCCGGGAATGCCCGCCATGGGGAACTCACAGCAGGCGGCCGCCCAGAACGGCTTTGACATCAGCCAGCACCAATCCTCGGCCTGCACCAAAGACAGGGTCCGGCAGTCGGATCTGATAATAGCCCTGGAGGAAAAACACCGCCAGGACGTTAAAAAACTGGCTCCCGAAAACGAAGTGAATCTGCTATCTCCTGACGGAGTTCCCGATCCCATCGGGGGAACCCTGGGGGATTACTTAAAGACCCTGGATCTCATCAAGGCCGAGATGCCGGATGTTCTGGAGTTGATAAAAGAGAAGCTGGACTGACAGGGCGTTTGAGACGCCCTGTTTTTCAATTTGAAAAATGAAACAGGATCAGATGAATAAACGGCTTATAAATACGTCGTTAATAATTAAAAAAGACCGGCATAAAATGCCGGTCTTTTTCGTTAAGCCGTGCTGACTAATTATCGTTCTCGACGGTGATCTTGATGATGCGTTCTATGTTCTTCAGCTTGTTGTTGTCTATCTTGTTCAAATGGCGCATGATCTTGGACAGGATCTTTTCCCGTTCGGTGATCTGGGCAGGAACGCCCTTCTTGTTCTTGTTGAGATCCTCCTGGCTGGGACAGAGGTCACAAAGGTATACATTGAGGGCATTGGCAACCTTCTCCAGGGTCTTGATGGTGGGATTGACCCTGGCTTGCTCAATGAAACCGATATAGCGGTAATCAAAACCGGCCTTCTCCCCCAATTTTTCCTGAGAAAGGCCTTGGGCCTTTCTCAGTTTGCGAACTCGGTCTCCCAACAGCCTTATGAAAGTATTCATGATATTATCCTTATCTATGGTTAAAATATATCTATTATGGATGTGTGACAATCCAGCCAATAACTTACCTTATCATTATAAGGGTGAAAACTGTAAATGTAAATAGCCGGCAAAATCATTATTTATAATAAAGGGATGCCGCAAGAGGCATCCCTTATATGGTAGCGCTACGGGGAATCGAACCCCGGTTTGATGGCTGAGAACCATCCGTCCTAGGCCACTAGACGATAGCGCCGTATTATGCGATCTGTACCCCTTTTACGAACGATGTTCAGTCATTATCCTAACTGAACTTATATGTATTTTATAATATTATCCCTAAAAAGTCAATAGATAAAAGAATTGGGGGTTTTGTAGGCGTGCTTTTGGCAAAAAGCTGATATAAAGGACATATCAGCAACCCTTTCTTTCATCTTGTAATTGACGGCCAATCCGTGTATACTTAACTAAAAGGGAACAGCCGGTATTGATGGCCCTGACCTTTAGTAAATTATAAATAATGAAAGCAAAAATGAAAAAGTTCGAGCGCGATAGCAAATTTGAAAAAAAGGGTTCCGGTAGGCCTCCTAGCCGGGGCCCCAAAAAGTTCGGCCCCCGCGGGGGGAATGATTTCGGCAAGGGCAGCTTTGACAAGCAGATGCACCCGGCAACCTGCGACAGCTGCGGGACAAGCTGCGAGGTCCCCTTCAAGCCCACCGGAGGCAAGCCCATCTACTGCCGTGACTGCTTCAGGAAAATGGAGGGCTCGGAAGCACCCCGGCGCTTTGACCGGCCCGAGCGCCCACGGTTTTCCAGACCCGACCGGTTCGCCCCCCGGGAGCATTCCAGCCCGGGCGGCGGAGACCAGGTGCAAAAGGAACTGGATAAGATAAATATCAAGCTGGATAAGATCCTGCGGGCCCTGGAGGGCGAATAGGTCCGGGAGATCCAAAGTGAGGGCTGAAGCATGCTTCAGCCCTTCCCTTATAGTCGGGTAGGGTGGAAATTATTTCACCGGAGATCCACATAAACCGCGAATCGCGTATCTCGGTTAATATAAGCATCGGTGCTACATCCAACCCGGAACTCATTTTTAACCGTCGGCATATTCTTGAAGTACCGAACAACGTCTATATTTTCAGGCGATACTTGACAAATTGATAATATAGTGATACCGTACTAATACGGCTTATTTCTAATGGGGCAAAGACATTCCGGGGTAAAAAAGTTAGTACCATCAAACAAAACAGTCAAGGAGGGGCCAATGAAGAAAAAACTTACCACCGACGCCGGGATATCTGTCAGCGATAATCAAAACTCGTTGACCGCTGGACCGCGCGGCCCGCTGCTGGTGCAGGACTGGCAACTGTTCGAGAAACACGCCCACTTCAACCGGGAGCGCATTCCGGAACGGGTGGTTCACGCCAAGGGTTCGGGCGCCTATGGCACCTTGACCATAACCGGCGACATCACCAAATACACCAAGGCCGCCGTCTTCAAGCCCGGCGTCAAAACAGAGTATTTTCAGCGGTTCTCTACGGTGGCCGGAGAGCGTGGGGCGGCCGATGCCGAGCGCGACGTCCGGGGGTTCGCACTGAAATTCTACACCGAGGAGGGAAACTGGGATCTGGTGGGAAACAACACTCCGGTATTCTTCATCCGCGATCCCTACAAGTTCCCGGACTTTATCCATACCCAGAAGCGCGATCCTAAGACCAATCTCCGCAGCGCCACCGCCGCCTGGGATTTCTGGGCGCTGTCACCGGAGTCGGTGCACCAGGTGACCATCCTCTTCTCGGACCGCGGCATCCCGAAAAGCTTTCGGCACATGAATGGTTACGGCTGTCACACGTTCAGTCTGTTCAATGACAAGGGCGAGCGGTTTTGGGTGAAGTTCCATTTCAAGACGATGCAGGGCATCCAGTGCCTTACCGACGAGCAGGCCGCCAAGTTGGTAGGCGAGGACCGGGAAAGCAACCAGCGGGATCTGTTCGAATCGATCGCCAGGGGTGAATTTCCCCGCTGGAAGATGCAGGTCCAGATCATGCCCGAGACCGACGCCGAAAAAACGTCGTACAATCCTTTCGATCTCACCAAGGTTTGGCCCCATAAGGAATATCCGATGATCGACGTCGGCATCATGGAGCTGAACAGGAACCCGGAGAATTATTTCGCCGAGGTTGAGCAGGCGGCATTCGGGCCTAAAAACGTGGTGCCGGGCATCGGTCATAGTCCGGACAAGGTGTTGCAGATGCGGATCTTATCCTACGCCGATGCCCAGCGATACCGGATAGGGGTCAACTACGAGAGCCTTTCCGTCAACAAGCCCAGAAACCAGGTCAACAACTATTACCGGGACGGCCGGATGCGGTTCGACGGCAACAGCGGCGGCGCGGTCAACTACGAACCCAATAGCTTCGGCGGTCCGATCGAGGATCCCCGGTTCAAAGAACCGCCGCTGCGCATCAGCGGGGATGCCGACCGATATGACCATCATGTCGGCAACGACGACTACACCCAGGCAGGCAACCTCTACCGGCTGATGCCGCAGGCCGAGCGAAACCGGCTGCATGCGGCGATCGCCGGGTCAATAAAGGATGTTCCCAAGGAGATCATTGAACGGCAACTGGGGCATTTCCAGAAAGCTGATCCGGCGTATGCCGAGGGGGTGCGAAAAGCATTGGGTGGCAAGTAGGAAAACTCGTTGTTAAAAAAGAGAGGTAACCTTTGAGGTTGCCTCTCTTTTATTCAGTACGTACATTATATACGGGCTGAATTAAAATCCTAATACTCTATCAACACTTGTAGAGCCTACTTGTAATTGCTTTCATTATCGCTTACAATTTGCCCACGAGTAATTTAAACAATAAGGAGTTTAGTATGAAATGGATAACCCGTGCCCATGTTCATGTTGACCGCGTGGCCTGCCCCTGGCTTATCAAGCGGTTCGTAGATGCCGGGGCGGAGTTCGTTTTCGTCGCCAAGGACTTGGTTGACGCAGAGGCCAAACGGCTTAATGCCATACCGTTCGATGCGCCGGGCGTCGAGTTGGGACATCAGGACGGTCATTGCAGTTTCGTGTCGATAGTAAATAAATACAACCTCAAGGATCCGGCTCTTTTGAAACTGGCGGACGTGGTCAACGCCGCCGATACCGGTGCCATGGACAAGAATCCTTTCGCCTCTGGACTGGAAGCCATTGCTCAGGGGTATTCATTATTGTATTCCGATGACCATAAGAATATCGAACAACAGTTCCAAGTTTATGATGCGCTCTATAACTATTTCCGTCTGCAGGCCCCGAAATGACCAATTCCAAGGAAAATTCGTGGCGTAATAAAGCCATCGAGTTCCTGGGCCTGAAGAAGTCGATGGTGGCCCTTATGTCCATGGTGATCTTAGTGGGACTGGGGGAGAAGATGGCCGAGCGCTTCCTGCCGATCTATCTGCTGGCGCTGGGCGGCGGATTCCTGTCGGTGGGCTTTCTCAACGGAATGGACAATCTGTTTTCGGCGTTATACTCTTTCCCCGGCGGGTATTTGTCGGACCGGCTGGGACATAAGAAAGCCCTTCTGGTATTCAACCTGATCGCCCTGTTCGGCTACGCCATCGTCATCATATTCCCTTATTGGCCGGCAGTTTTCGCGGGTGCGGTATTCTTCCTGTCCTGGACCGCCATTTCACTTCCGGCGATCATGGGCCTGGTCTCCAAGGCATTGCCCCAGAACAAACGTACCATGGGCGTTTCCATGCATTCGTTGGTGCGGAGGATACCGATGGCGCTGGGGCCATTGATCGGCGGAGCTTTGATAGGCATCTATGGCGAAAAGACCGGCGTGCGGATGGCATTCGTGGCCGCATTTGTGTTGGGTCTGGTGTCATTATTTGTTCAGCAGGTGATGATAGATGATGATAAACCCATCCAGGGGTCAGCCGAGAAAAACCCGTTCAAACTGTGGCGGTTCATGGGCGCGGACCTTAAACGGTTGCTGGTTTCGGACATCCTGATCCGTTACGCCGAGCAGATACCCTACGCCTTCGTGGTGGTTTGGTGCCTTAAGAACAACACTATTTCTGCCTTCCAGTTCGGAATGCTGACGGCCATCGAAATGGTGGTCGCCATGCTGGTATATATTCCAGTGGCCTATCTGGCCGACAAGTCCACCAAGAAGCCCTTTGTATTGATCACTTTTTTCAATTTCACGGTGTTTCCACTGTTCCTGCTGTTTTCGCACTCATTCCCGATGATGGTGCTGGCGTTCGTCATCCGGGGCCTTAAGGAGTTCGGAGAGCCCACCCGGAAAGCACTGATCATGGACCTGGCGCCCGAGGACAAGAAGGCCGGGATGTTCGGGTTATACTATCTGGTGCGGGATGTGATCGTGTCCCTGGCGGCCTTCGGCGGGGCGTTCCTTTGGCAAATATCCCCGGCTGCCAATCTGCTGACGGCAACCGGGTTTGGCCTGCTGGGGACATTGTACTTCTGGGCATTCGGCCGCGACCTGAAAAGTGTTTAAATTCAGTTATATTAAACACGGTGATCCAATAGAAAAGAGGTAACCTTAAAGGTTACCTCTTTTCATTCGGTTAGGACTTAGTATACTGACTGACCGTAGTGGACAAAGTCCGAACCGCGATCTATGAATACCAAGGATATATCTACATTCCAGACCTTCGGCAACGGAGTATTATTCAATTAACGGAAAACTAAGTTTACCCCACTCCCCTGCTCACAGCCCCATCTCTTAAAGGAGGTGGGGCTGTTTTAGTTTTCATGGTTCTTCCAAATATTCTTTATTATACCGGCAATTCCATCCAGAACGTACTTCCTTTCCCCAAAACACTTTCTACCCCCATCTTCCCTCCGTGCATTTCTGCGATATGTTTGACGATAGCCAATCCCAAACCGGTTCCCCCTAATTCGCGGGATCGCCCCTTATCAACTCTGTAAAATCTTTCGAAAATGCGGGGGAGGTGCTCGGAGGATATACCGCTTCCGTTGTCTGATATCTTTATCCTAATGCTGTTTTCGCTGGATTCGACCGAGATCTCAATTCTTCCTTTCTCGGGTGTATATTTTGAAGCATTGTCCAATAGGTTGGTCAGTGCCTGTACCATTTTGACTTCGTCTGCCTTTATTTGAAGAATATCGGGGATATTCTTTACTGACATGACCTGTTCCTTCTGGTCGGCCTGCTGTTGGATGTTTTCTACTGCTCGTTGTAACAGTTCCCTCAGCGGAACCGGCCTGAGGTTGATCTGGTAACTTCCGGTTTCCAACGCCGACAGGGCCAAAAGGTCGTTTACTATCCGGTTCATGCGTTCCGACTGCCGGTGTATCCTTTCCAGGAAATCATTCATTTGTTCCGTATTCTGGTAATTGCCTTCATGGAGAGCTTGGCTGTAACCAATTATGGCCGACAGCGGTGTTTTCAGTTCGTGGGAAACATTGGCCACAAAATCCTTACGGACGTTCTCTAGTCTTTTGTAATCCGTGATATCGGTAATGACGATAACTATGTCCGATTCTTTCTTTCCGTTTTCTAAGGGTGATCCATGAGCCAGGTAGCTCTTATTGCCGACCGTAAATTCGAGGCCCGAGGAACAATTTCGAGACCATTCTTCTATTTCCGGATGGCGAATGACCTCAATGAGAAGTTTGCCCGGGCAACCGGAATGTTCTAAATCGAACATACGGCAGGCCGGAGTGTTTATCATCGTTATCCTCTGGCGATTGTCAATCACCAGCACTCCCTCGGACATGCTTTGCATGACCGTTGAAAGGCGGAGTCTTTGTCCGTCACGGTCGGACAGAGTCTGCTCCCATGATTGGGCCAATTTATTTAGCGAGTCGGCGATAGAATTCAATTCCGCGCTGCTCTGGTTGGTAGGAGCCCGGGCGGAAAGATCCCCGCCGCTTATCCGGGCCACAGCCTCTTCCAGTTTTTTTATCGATTTGATGACGGCGTTCCAGTAGGCGTTATAAATGAAGATCAAAAGGGCGGCGGCCATGAGGAACCCGGTTATCAATGAAAAGAACAGGTGCCAGCGGTAGGCGGCGAAATCGGTGAACGGCCAGGCAATGCGGCAATAACCCCAAGGAATACCCCGGACAATGACTGGTACCGCCAGATAGATCAGTTCCTTTTTAAGCGTTTGGCTGTAGCGCAATGAATGTCCGCTTCCGGTTCGGGAAGCGTTTCGTATTTCAGGGCGGCCCAGGTGATTGTCCATTGCGGCCAGGTTCGCACCGTCTTCGTCGGAGTCTCCCCAGACCTTGCCGGTAGCATCTATGATGGTTATGCGATAACCTATGATTTTAGAAAAACCGTCGGCCAGCGAATCCAGATGAACAGGGGACGGACCGGTCATTGATTTGGAGATGTTCTCCGCAGTCAGTCTGGCCAGAGGTTCCATTCCCTTGATGGTTATGTTAAGCAGGTAATGGCGGCTGACCGCTGAAAGATAAATACTCAGCAAGCCTATCATGCAGATGATGGTCAGCAGGGTGATAGAAAGCAGCCTGGATTTAAGGCTTTTGGCCATTATTTTTCGTCCTTCAATTTATAACCGAATGATTTTACGGTGACCAGGGAGGTCTTTAAAAGGGGTATCTTTTCCCGCAGATGGCGGATGTGGACGTCAATGGTGCGGTTACCACCGTAATAGTCCATGCCCCAAACCGCATCGAGTATGTTGTCACGCGACACCAGCTTGCCCTTACGTTTCAGCAGATATTCCAGCAGGGCAAACTCCTTGGCGGTAAGCGTCAGTTCTTTGTTATTGATGGATACGGTATGGGTCTCGACATCAAGGAAAAGCTTACCGTATTGAATGTTCTTTGCCGCTTCCACATCCGGCTGGTTGCGGCGGAAAAGAGCCTTGACCCGGGCCACCAGTTCCTTAGGACTGAATGGCTTGGTTATATAATCATCGGCGCCCATCTCCAGGCCGACGATCTTGTCGGTCTCCTCGCCCTTGGCCGTAAGCATTATGATGGGCAGTTTTTTAGTGGCCGGTTCCGATCTCAGCAGGCGGCAAAGCTCCAAGCCATCCATGCCAGGCAGCATCAGGTCCAGCAGCAAAAGATCCGGGACCGAAACATGTATACGGCGCAGAGCCTTTTCTCCGTCATCGAATTCTTCCATTGTGTATCCGGCATTCTTTAGATAATGCCTGATGATATCGGCTATATCCTTTTCGTCTTCCACAATATATATCTTCTTGGGCATATCTTCAGTATCTCCATATATTCAATTAGATAATAGTTGAAATTATATATAAAGTAAAGAGAAAAAGGGTTAAGAAATTGTTAATTCCGGGTTAAATCATATTTAATATGAATTTAACATTACTGTAATCATTTCATAACTGCAGAAGGTTATATTTAGACAGAATTTAAAAAAGAGTATATGGGCAAAGCAGATTTACATATCCATACAGTCTATTCGGATGGCTCAGGAACCGTTGAAGAGGTGCTGCGAAAGTCAATCTCCGCAGGGTTGGGTACTATTGCTATTACCGATCATAACGAAATAGAGGGAGCCGTTAAAGCCCAAGAGCTGGCGGGAAGATGGGGGCTTAATATTGACGTGATAATAGGGGAGGAAATAACCACTTCGGACGGCCATGTGGTGGGCCTGTTTTTAAAAGACAGGATCCGGCCGCTATTAACCGCCGAGGCCACGGTAGATGAGATACACCGGCAAGGAGGCCTGGCGGTGGCGGTTCATCCCTTTTCAGTATGGCTTAAGCTGTTCAAGTGCGGCGGGGTGGGATCTCTGGTGGAAAGCCTACAGTTTGACGCCATAGAGACGGTTAACGGCTCCCCCACTGAAGGTTTTAGCAATGCCTTCACGCAAAAACTCAACACCAAGCTCAGGCTGGCAGGTGTGGGAGGTTCCGATGCTCACACTCCGGAAGCCATCGGCCAGGGATATACGGTTTTCCCGGGAAGAGGATCAGCCATGCTGTATTCAGCCATCAGGAACAAGGCGGTGCAGGCCAAAAGCGGCAGATCGGCCGGCAAGGCATTATGGGACTTTCTTATGAAATACCTGTGGGGCAAAATGGCCCTGTACGGACCTAAAGGAGGGGCGATCGATCAGATGGCGGCAAGTTAACACATTTTTAATTTTGACGCAATTTATTCGTAACGCCCGAAATGTATAATTGCAAAAATCAAAATTAAATAAACACAAGGAGTAGAAATGAGCAAGGTAAAGGTAATTGTAACCAGTCTGGCAATAGTGATGGTCTGCCAGACAGCATTTGCCCAGAGATCGAGAACCGCGAAGCCAGACACTGCAGTAGTAAACCTTCAGCAGAAAATGGAGGCCCTGACATCGCAGGTAAATTTGCTGGGCCAGGAATTAAATGCCGCCAAGGATCAACTTAACAAACAGGAACAAACCCCGGTTCAGGCTGTCGAGGAAAAGGTCTCGGCTGCCCACGACAAGCTGGCCGGAATGGAGGAGAGAATGCTGACCGCCGAAAGCGATATCGGCGGACTTAAGAAACTCAAAATATCCGGCTATATCCAGACCCGGTTCGAGTATATCAACCACGACAAGATCGATAGCGCCGCTAATTCGCTGGATAAAGGGGCCGATTCCAGCTGGTTCTACGTTCGCCGCGGCCGGATAAAATTCGTCTATACTCCAACATCCACTTCGCAGTATTGCATCTATCCCGACTTTTCCAAGAATACGGTTTCTCTCAAAGAAGCCTGGATCACTCTAAAAGAGCCCTGGTCTCCTATGGGCTTCAGTCTGACCATGGGCCAGATGAACTGGCCGTTCGGGGTGGAGATCGAAAGGTCCTCCTCGGTGCGCGAGGTGCCTGAGAGAAGCGTCATGTCCAACAAGCTGTTCAAGGGCGAGCGGGACCGCGGGGTCAAACTCAATTTTGCTCCTATCAAGAACATGAGCGTTGATCTGGGCGTCTACAATGGCTATGGCATAGACAACTCGGTCTTTACCTGGAACGATCCCACCAAGCCCAAGGATTTCATCGGCCGGGTCAAGTACGATTTCGGCATGGTGGCCCTGACCGGCTCCTATTACGAGGGATTCGAAAAGACCTCGGCCGCCTCGGATAACTTCTACAAGAACCGGATGGGCGGCTCCTTCGAGCTGTACAACCAGTTCCTGCCCATTGGAGGCACGGCAGTGTTGGCCGAGGCCATCAAGGGCGTCTCCCAGACAAAGGAAGTTCTGGGATATTACGCCATGCTGGTCCAGAACATCGGCAATAAACTGGGCGTGGCATTGAGGGTCGACAGCTATGATCCCAATACCTCCTCCGACACCACCAAGTATGTCTGCACCGCCAACGACCTCACCTTTGACCAGACCTCCAACCTCTCGGCGGCGGTGAACTACTGGTGGGACGATGCCGTCCGGCTGACCCTGGCTTTGGACCGCACCCTATATCATACCGACATGGCCCTGGGACTGCATCCCAAGTACAACACCTACCAGGATGACAAAATCACCATGCAGATGCAGATCAAATTCTAAGCAATATTTAATTAAAGGAGATATTTAGATGAAATTCAAGACCATAGTATTTTGGGCGTCACTGGCGCTGGTGGTCATCCTTACCTGTACTTTTGTCATGGCCGGGAAAGCCATCACCCTCAAGGGCTCCGATACCCTGTTGATGCTGGGCCAGAGATGGGCCGAACTGTACATGCAGAAGAACCCGGGGGTGGTCCTTCAGGTCACCGGAGGCGGTTCGGGTGTGGGCATTGCGGCGCTGATCAACGGCTCCACCGACATCTGCCAGGCCTCCCGCAGCATGAAAGATTCCGAAAAGAAGAAACTGCGCGACCGTTATTTCAGCAGCGGTTACGAAATTGCAGTGGCCAAGGACGGGGTGACATTGTATATCAACGAGAACAACCCGGTTAATGAACTGACCCTGGACCAGATCAGCGGTATCTACACCGGCAAGACCACCAACTGGTCGCAGGTAGGCGGGCCGGATGCCAAGATCATCGTCTACGGCCGTGAGAACAGCTCCGGCACCTATGTGTTCTTCCGGGAAAAGGCCATGAATAACGCCGACTATACATCCAGCATGCAGTCTCTGCCGGGCACCGCGGCTGTGGTCAACGCCGTGGCAAAGGATAAGTTCGGGATCGGATACGGCGGCGCAGCCTACGCCAAGGGGGTTAAGGAATTGGCCATAAAGACAGCCAAGGGGTCTTTCAAGCCTAACACCGAAACCGTCAAGAGCGGCCAGTATCCCCTGGCTAGGAATCTTTACTGGTACCTGCAGGGCAAGCCCAGCGGTGAGATCAAGAAGATTGTCGATTGGGTGCTTTCTCCCGAGGGCCAGGAAGTGGTGCAAAAGGTAGGATACTTTACCGTAAAATAAATAATTTTGAATTTCGGGCAAGATCCAGGGGGTTTTTAGGCTAAAACAGACCCCTTGGATTTCCCGTTATCAAAGGAACCAAGAACATGAGTCTTAAGAAAAGGAGATTCAAATACCTCGGAGAATCTCTGATAGAGGGTAACATAAAGATCACCGCCACCTTCGCCATCGTGGTGGTGTTCCTGATATTCATATTCATCATGCGGGAATCGTTGCCCATATTCTTCAATGGCGAGGTGCGGCAGGAGATTACCTTTGGACAATTTTTCAAAGGGATCGATTGGCGACCGGTGTCGGATAATCCCCGGTTCTCTCTGTGGCCGATAATTCTGGGCAGCTTAAAGGTGACCCTGATCGCATTGTTATTCGCCGTTCCGGTGGCGATCAGCGCTGCTCTTTATAGCTCGGAGTTCGCCGGACGCCGCTTAAAGGAATTCATCAAGCCGGCAGTGGAGCTGCTGGCCGGGATCCCTTCGGTAGTGCTGGGCTTTTTTGCTCTGATGGTGATGGCCTCCTTTTTGAAAAACATATTCGGCTGGGAGATCCGGCTCAATGCGGTCAATGCCGGGATCGCTTTAGGCTTTGCCGTCATTCCGTCCATCTATTCACTGGCCGAGGATGCCATCAATGCAGTACCCAGATCGTTCCGAGAGGCGGCCCTGGGGCTGGGAGCCTCTCCTTGGCAGACGGCCGTAAAAGTGGTTCTGCCGGCTGCCCTGCCCGGGGTGTCGGCAGCGGTATTGTTCGGCATGGGCCGGGCGGTGGGCGAGACCATGGTGGTGCTGATGGCGGCCGGGAATGCACCGCTATTCTCATTCAACCCCCTTAATTCCACCCGGACCATGACTGCCACCATTGCGGCCGAGCTGGGAGAGGTGGTTTTCGGCAGCGGGCACTACCACGCCCTGTTCTTCATCGGGTTGGTCCTGTTCCTGGTCACTTTTGTGATCAACATGACCTCTTGGGCACTGTTCGACGGCCTGATGAGCAAACTTTACGGGGCCAAGAAGTAGATATATATGACAAATAAAATGAACCTAAGAAATATCAAAGATAAACTCAAAATTGGCCTGACCGGATCGGCGGTGCTGCTGATCCTGGCCATTCTGGTGATCATACTGGGCACGGTTATTATCGGCGGGTATAAAAGCATTAGTTGGGAATTTTTAACCCAAGCGCCCACCGAAGGCATGACCAAGGGCGGGATATTTCCGGCCATATTCGGAATGGTGTTCTCCCTGCTCCTGATGCTGATCGCGGTGGTGCCGATCGGCGTGGCCACTGCAGTCTATTTGCATGAGTATGCCCGGCCCGGTTTCATTCTGACCAAGTTGATCCGGGGGGCGGTCAACAACCTGGCCGGCGTGCCCTCCATCGTCTTCGGTCTGTTCGGGCTGGGTTTCTTCATCCAGTTCATCGGAGGGGGGCTTGATCGCTCGCTGGGACAGACCGGCCTGTTCGGACAGCCCTGTATACTTTGGGCCTCGCTGACCCTGGCCCTGATGAACCTGCCGATGATAATAGTGGCCACCGAAGAGGCTTTACGGGCCATTCCCCAGGCGGAACGGGCCGGAGCCTTGGCCCTGGGTGCCACCAAGTGGCAATCGATAAGGCATGTGGTGCTTCCCCAGGCCATTCCAGGTATCCTGACCGGAGTAGTGCTGGTCATCAGCCGGGGAGCCGGAGAGGTGGCTCCAATTATGTTCACCGGAGCGGCATATTACCTGCCGTACCTGCCCAAGCTGCCCACCGACCAATTCATGACCCTGGGTTACCACATCTTTGTGATGACCACCCAATCGCCGGATATTGACGCCACGATGCCGATAGCCATGGGAGCCACTCTGGTACTATTGGCCCTTACCTTTTCGCTCAATATCATTGCCATAATCATAAGATCCCGCACCAGAAGCCAGCTTAGAAAGGGAAGATAATATGCAGACCGGAATCAACCGTTTGGACATAAAGGATTTCAATCTTTACTATCACCGCACCAAGGCCCTGGAGGACATCTCGATGATGATCCCCGAGAAAAAGGTTACCGCCATCATCGGGCCCTCGGGCTGCGGAAAGTCGACCCTATTGCGGTCAATAAACCGAATGAACGAAATGATTGACGGCGTGACGGTAGAGGGGCAGGTCCTGCTGGATGGGGAGGACATTTATCAACAGGATATAGACGTGGTGGAGCTGAGACGGAAGGTGGGCATGGTGTTTCAGCGCCCCAACCCGTTCCCTAAATCCATTTTCGAGAATGTGGCCTTCGGGGTGAGAATGGGCGATAACGTACCGGCCAAGCAAAAATTGGAAGAAGTGGTAGAGCGATCATTAAAGGAGGCTGCCATCTGGGACGAGGTAAAGGACCGGTTGCACCGTTCGGCCATGGAGCTTTCCGGCGGACAGCAACAACGGATATGCATAGCCCGCGCCTTGGCGGTTGAGCCGGAGGTCATCCTGATGGATGAGCCGGCCTCGGCCCTGGACCCTATTGCGACCGCCAAGATCGAAGAACTTATATTCCGCCTCAAAGAAAAATATACCATCGTCATCGTCACCCATAACATGCAACAGGCCGCCAGGGTGTCCGATTTCACCGCCTTTTTGATGCTGGGCAAACTGGTGGAATTCGGCCCTACAGAGAAGATAATGACCAATCCCGGTAGTAAGCTGACCGAAGAATATATCACCGGAAGATTCGGATGATATTCAATAAATAAAAGAAAAAGGAGGGGCATTATGGAACAATCCAGGCACATCGACCGTGAGCTGGAACAGATAAAGGAAAAACTGCTTTTGATGGCTTCCAAGGCCGAGCATATCATCAGCCAGGCGGTGGAATCGCTTTTGCAAAGGGATCTGGTCAAAGCAGAACAGATCATGGCCTCGGACCAGGAGATCGACAAATTGGAGATAGAGATAGAGAACGAGGCCATTTCGTTGATCGCTCGTCACCAGCCGGCCGCCAAGGATCTGCGGCTTCTTGTCGGTATCATCAAAATTAACAGCGATATCGAGCGCATCGGCGACCATGGGGTGAATATCGCCCAATGCACGCTGAAGCTGGGGCAGGAGCCTCCCTTGAAGCCGCTGATAGATATCCCCAGGATGGCCCATTTGGCTACCTCGATGCTAAAGGACAGTTTGGATAGCTTTGTCCATGAGGATGCAGAAAAGGCCCGTCAGGTATGCGCTACTGACAGCCAGGTGGACCAGCTGAAGGATCAAACATTAAGGGAATTGATGACCTATATGTACGAAAAGCCGGAAGCGATCAGCCGGGCCATGGGTCTGATATTGATCAGCCGCAATTTGGAGCGGATAGCCGACCTATCAACTAACATCAGTGAAGAGGTTATTTATATTTCCGAGGCCAAAGTCATAAAACACCATCAGGAAAAATAAAATGGAAAAGATAAAAGTCCTGTTCATCTGCCGCCATAATGCGGCCCGCAGCCAGATGGCCGAGGCCTTATTAAACCACCTGGCCGGTAACAGATTTCAGGCCGAGAGCGCCGGTTTGGAACCGGGGGAACTGAATCCCTATGCTGTAAGGGCCATGGCCGAAATGGGAATAGATATATCAGAGAAAAAATCACAAAGCGTTTTTGATCTATACCTTAAGGGGGAACTGTATAATTTTGTAATAACAGTGTGTGATATCAAAGAAGAAGATAAATGCCCGGTCTTTCCCGGTATAGCCCGGAGGCTGCACTGGAGCTTTCCGGATCCTTCGTCATTTACCGGGAGTGATCAGGAAAAATTGAAAAAGACCGTTGAGGTCAGGGACAGCATAAAAAAAGCCGTAGGTGATTTCATCAAACCGGTCAATAAACCAAACCATCGTGAAAAGGGAGGAATCCAAAATGAAAGCGCGTGAAATAATTTTCAAATTACTGGAGCTGGAGACAGACGGCTTTAAGGATGAACAGAAGCTGGCAATATTGGAAAAAGATGAAACAGCTCGCAAAAGCCTGCTGAAAAAGGCAGAGGTGGTAATAGATATCTGCGATAAAATGGTTTCCGACTAGGTTTAAACCTTCTAACCTGGTCTACTATGTGCCTTCTAACGAGAAAGCCCATTGGCGTAGTGCCTTTGGGCTTAATTATTTTACTGGTTCGCCAACAGCATAAATACAATAAAAAAAGCAAGGCAACTTATTAAAATGTCTTGCTTTGTAAAAGTCATGGCTGGGGGACAGGGATTCTCCGCCTAAGTAATGTTATTAGGGATAATATGCGGTGGATCCGCCGCCGCTAAGCTTCTTTAATTATTCGACAGGCGGAGAACCCCACCATTATAAAATGGTATCGGGGTTCTTTTAGTGCAAAGCAAAAAGACTGCGGTTTTAGCCGCAGTCTTTTTTATGGCTGGGGGACAGGGATTCGAACCCCGATACCATGGTCCAGAGCCATGTGTCCTGCCGTTGGACGATCCCCCAGTGCTATTTAATTGTTTTCTTGAGTATTTCCCGGCCTTTGCCTGATTTTAAATATCTTTCTCTTTGCAAGGCTTCGGCCTTAGTTGTAAATGATTCTTGGTGCATTAACATCCAGGGGCGATGTCCCTTGGTAAAACTACTTCGTCCGGCGTTATGGTCGGCCACACTCTTGTGCACATCAGAAGTAGAGCCAACATACTGAATGCCCTTGCTAATGCTTTTTATTATATATACGTAATATGGCATAGGGTGGGGATTCCCCGCCTCGGTGATAATAAAAACCATTTAGTGCGGCGGGTCCGCCGCCGCCGGGCTTTCCTGCCGAACATCAGGCGGAGAACCCCGATACCATGGTCCTCAAGCCTTAATGTCCTACCGTTGGACGATCCCCTAGTGTATGAATAATCAAGAGATGTAATTATATATCAAATCAAGGTTCTTGTCAATTGGGAAAATTAAGAACAACAACCTCCGGATGTTAAATTTGGTGGGTTGACACTAACCGGTAATTCTGTTAGAATATAATGCTTTAGTGAGTAAATTTACAATATCATATAGAAGGGATTTTGCCATGAAAGTATTGAAAAAACCGATCTTAAGGGGCGCCTTCCCCGGGCCCAAGGCCAGGGCCATCGTGGAACGCGACCATAAATCATTGTCTCCTTCGTACACCCGCTCCTATCCGGCGGTCATCGAAAAGGCCCAGGGGGTCTGGATGACCGATGTGGATGGCAACGTGCTGTTGGACTTCTGCGCCGGTATTGCGGTGAACGCCACCGGACACTGTCACCCCCAGGTGGTAAAGGCCATTACCGAACAGGCCAATAAATTCCTTCACTATTCAGGCACCGATTTCTACTATGCCCCGGAGGTTGAGTTGGCCGAGCGGCTAAAGGCCATCTCCCCCACCGGCAAGGACAACCGGGTTTTCTTCTGCAACTCCGGGGCCGAGGCGGTCGAAGGGGCTTTGAAATTGGCTAGATATTACACCAAACGTCCCCAGTTCATAGCTTTTATCGGGGCCTTCCACGGCCGAACCCTGGGGGCGGTATCCTGTACCGGCTCCAAAACCACCCAGAAAAAGGGGTTCTTTCCCACTATGCCGGGAGTGACCCATGTTCCGTATCCCAACTGTTATCATTGCGTCTTCAATAAAACCTATCCCGGTTGCAAACTGGAATGCATCAAATACATCGAAGAGGTGGTCCTGAAGACCATCCTGCCGCCGGAGGAGGTGGCGGCCATAGTGTTCGAGCCCATCCAGGGCGAGGGCGGATATGTGGTGCCCCCCAAGGAGGCGGTGGTGGCCCTGCGCAAGCTAGCCGACAAGCACGGCATGCTGCTAATCTCCGATGAGATCCAGGCCGGCATGGGCCGGACCGGCAAGTGGTTCGGCATAGATCATTTCGGGGTGAAACCCGACATCATAACCATGGCCAAGGGCCTGGCCTCGGGCATGCCGATGGGCGCCATCATAGCGTCATCCAAGGTCATGAGCTGGAAACCAGGCGCCCACGGCAATACCTTCAGCGGAAACCCGGTGTGCTGCGCGGCTGGTATCGCCACCTACGATTTGGTCAAGAAAGACCTGATGAAGAATTCGACCGTGGTAGGCAACTATATAATGGCCGAGCTGAAGAAGATGCAGAAGAAGCATCCGGCCATCGGCGACATCCGCGGCAAGGGGCTGATGATCGGGGTGGAGCTGGTCAAGGACCGCAAGACCCGCGAGAAGGACCACGACCTGATGGAAGCGGTCGTCCAGGAGGCATTCAAGCGCGGCCTGCTGATGCTGGGCTGCGGCACCAACACCCTCAGGATCTGCCCGCCGCTGATCATCACCAAGGAAGAGGCCAAGGTGGGCCTGGATATCCTGGATCAGGTGCTGAAAAAGGTCGCTAAGAAGAAATAACGGCCGATACAATAAATTACCCACCCTCGGGGGCAGAGTGCCGTTATAATATAGATGGACTCTGCCCTTCGTTCTAATCTGAGCGTCGCCGGGGTGTTGGGCTATTATAAAGATCAAACAATATTAAATTAAAACATCTATTATAGGAGAGAGAAATGGCCAGCAGCAAAGAGCTGATCAGGATCACCGAGAAATACGGGGCCCATAATTATCATCCCCTGCCGGTGGTGATATCCAAAGCCAAGGGCATCTGGATGTGGGATGTGGAGGGCAAAAAATACCTGGACATGCTTTCGGCCTATTCGGCGGTCAACCAGGGGCACCGCCATCCGGCAGTGCTGAAAGCCCTGAAGGATCAGCTGGAAAGAGTAACCCTTACCAGCCGGGCTTTTCATAATGACAAGTTGGGACCCTTCCTGCAGAAGCTTTGCAAAGTATCGCAGATGGAGGTTGCCCTGCCGATGAATACCGGAGCCGAGGCGGTGGAGACGGCCATCAAGCTGGCCCGTAAGTGGGGCTATGAGGTCAAGCGGGTGCCCAAGAACAAGGCCGAGATCATCGTCTGCGCCGAGAATTTTCACGGACGCACCTCCACCATCGTGAGTTTCTCCACCGATCCCGACGCCTACAGCGGATTCGGACCGGCCATGCCGGGGTTCAAAATCATTCCCTACAATGATACCAAGGCGCTGGAGAGGGCCATAACCAAAAACACCGTGGGATTTATGGTGGAGCCTATTCAGGGAGAGGCCGGGGTCAAGGTTCCGGCCAAGGGGTATCTGACCAAGGTCAAACAGATATGTAAGAAGCATAATGTCCTGTTCATAGCCGACGAGGTACAGACCGGCTTCTGCCGCACCGGAAAGTGGTTCTGCTGGCAACACGACAATGCCAAGCCGGATATCATGGTCGTCGGCAAGGCCCTGGGTGGGGGAGTGTATCCGGTCTCCGCTATTCTTAGCTCATGGAACATCATGAAGGTCATCAAGCCCGGCCAGCACGGCAGCACCTTCGGGGGCAATCCTCTGGCCTGCGCCGTCGGCTCCGCGGCCCTGGATGTTCTGGCCAAAGAGAAATTAGATGTAAAATCACAGCAATTGGGCGATTATTTCCGTTCCCAGCTAGGCAAGATCAAAACTAAAAAGATCAAGGACATCAGGGGCAAGGGACTGCTGACCGGTATGGAATTGCATATCTCGGCCGGGAAAGCCCGGCCCTATTGTCTGAAAATGAAGGAGATGGGAATGCTGGCCAAGGATACCCACGAGCAGACCATCCGCTTTGCACCACCGCTGGTGATAACCAAAAAGGAAGTGGACTGGGCCGTTAAACTGATCGCCAAGGCCCTGGATGGCTGATATCCAGTGCAGCCCAGGCTACTGCCTGGACTGCGTGATTAAAGCACATAAAACTTATTTAGCATTGCGGAGATTTTTATGAAAATGTTCCTATCGGGAAACGAGGCGGTGGCCAGGGGCGCTTGGGAGGCAGGGGTCAATGTGGTGTCGGCCTATCCCGGCACGCCATCCACCGAGATCCTGGAAAACCTGGGAAAATACAAGGAGATATATGCCGAGCTGGCTACCAACGAAAAGGTGGGGCTAGAAGTGGCGGCTGGGGCCTCCTTTGCCGGAGCCCGGGCCCTGACCTGTATGAAACATGTGGGATTGAACGTGGCCGCCGATCCGCTGTTCTCCATGGCCTATATCGGTGCCAAGGGCGGGTTCGTGGTGGTAAGTGCCGATGACCCCGGCATGCATTCGTCGCAGAACGAGCAGGACAATCGCTATTACGCCAAGATGGCCAAGATCCCCTGCCTGGAACCGTCGGACAGCCAGGAATGTCTGGAGATGACCAAATTGGCTTTCGACTTTTCCGAGAAATTCGATACTCCGGTGTTGTTGCGGCTGACCACCCGCATCTCCCACTCCAAGGGAGTGGTGGAAGCGGGCGAAAGGAAGGAGCATAAACCCACCGGCTATGTCAAGAACATCGCCAAGAACATCACCATTCCGGCCCATGCCCGAAAGATGCATGTCAAGGTGGAGGAGCGCCTAAAGAAGCTGGCCGAATACGGCGAAAGCTTTTCCTATAACCGGGTGGAAAAAGGGGACAAGAATTTGGGGATCATCACCAGCGGCATTTCCTACCAGTATGCCAAGGATGTTTTCCCCAGTGCCTCATATTTAAAGCTGGCATTGACTTTTCCCCTGCCGGCAAAAAAAATCTCCGACTTCATCAACTCGGTCGACGAGATATATGTTATCGAAGAGAACGACACTTTCATGGAGGAACAGATTAAAGCCCTGGGGTATAAGGTCTCCGGCAGCTGCGCCTATGAAAAGGAGATCACCGGAAAGGCAAAAATACCCATCGTCGGCGAGCTGGATCCCACAGTGCTGGCCAGGGCCTTCGGCCTGCAGAAAGAATCTCCTTACAAACCGCTGGAACTGCCGGCCCGTCCTCCGGTGCTGTGCCCGGGATGCCCGCATCGCGGAGTCTTTTATGCGCTAAATAGGCTCAAATTGACGGTCACAGGGGACATCGGCTGCTACACCCTGGGCATGATGGATCCGCTGAATGCCATGGACACCGTGATCTGCATGGGCGGCAGCGTTACCGCAGCCATGGGGCTGGAAAAAGCCCTGGGGCCGGAGATGGCCAAAAAGACGGTGGCAGTGATCGGCGATTCCACCTTTTTCCATTCCGGCATCACCGGGCTGGTGGACATGGTCTATAACAATTCTAAAGGCACGGTGATCATTCTGGACAACCGGATCACCGCCATGACCGGACACCAGGAGAATCCCGGCACCGGCAAAACCCTGCAGGGACAGGATGCGCCGATAGTCGAACTGGAGCCGCTGGTCAGGTCTTGCGGAGTGAAGCATGTCCAAATGATAGATCCCCTGAACCTGAAGCAGACCGAAGCGGCCATCAAAGAAGCAATCAACAATCCCGGGGTCTCGGTGATCATTGCCAAATCGCCCTGCATTTTGATAGAGAAGAAATTCAAGCCGGCCTTAAAAGTAGACGAAGACAAATGCATCGGCTGCAAGATCTGCCTGAAACTGGGCTGCCCGGCGATATCATTTGACAAGGCCAAGAAAAAATCACGGATAGATCCCATGTTCTGCATAGGCTGCGAGGTTTGTGCTTCACTGTGCCCCAAGCAGGCCATTGGTCACAAATAACGAAAGGAGCAATGATGAAAACTGTAAATATACTAATCTGCGGCGTGGGCGGACAGGGGGTGCTGCTGGCCGGGGACATCATCGCCGAGACCGCCATTGCCAGTGGGTTTGACGCTAAGAAGAGCGAGGTCCACGGCATGGCCCAGCGGGGCGGCAGCGTGGTCAGCCATGTCCGATTCGGCCAGAAGGTCAACTCCCCGCTGATCAGAGAAGGTGAGGCCGATGTCATTTTATCTTTCGAGGAGATGGAGACCGCTCGATACCTGCAGTTCCTGAAAACCGAGGGCTGCCTGATCATCAACCAGCAGCAGATAATACCCATGTCGGTAGCCACCGGACAGGCGGAATATCCGATCGACATTGTCGAAAAGATAAAACAGCAGGTAAAGAACGTGGTGCTGTGCCCCGGCATGGAACTGGCCGAAAAGGCCGGGAGCGCCAAGGCGGTCAATACGGTTCTTTTGGGGGCTCTGGCCAAAAAACTGGAGCTGGCTCCCGATAAATGGCACGAGGTCATCTCCCGGAGGGTCCCGGCGAAGACGGTGGAACTGAACAAAAAGGCTTTTGAGTTGGGCTATAGCCAGCAGTAATATAGAAGAAAATCGTGAAACCTTTTACCGATATATCTTCCTATTATGACCTGCTGATGCAGGATGTGGATTATCAGGAGTGGGCAGATTATATAATACATTTGATTCAGCGGGCGGGTATATCCAAAGGCAGCGCCCTGCTGGACATGGCCTGCGGCACCGGGACATCGTCCCTATTCTTTGCCAAAGCGGGATATAAGGTACGCGGGATGGATTTATCCCAAGGGATGCTGAGTGTCGCCCAGGCCAAGGCAAAAAAATCCGGAGTTAAAATAAAATTCCACCCAGGCGATATTCGGAATTTCCCCACCAAAGAGAAGTATTCAATAATTACCTGCCTTTTCGACAGCATGAATTACCTGCTTAAAGAGGAAGATTTCCTTAGCGCCTGCAAATGTGCCCAGGGGGCCTTGTCCGGGCCAGGGGTATTCATATTTGATGTTAACACCATTTTTGCCCTCACCAAATATTGGGATCAGCGGCTGGAGGTGAAAGAGGCCGAAGGAATGCTCTCCATTTGGCGGAACAGCTACGACTTCGTAAGCCATTATGCCAATTTATCCCTGACATTGTTCATCCCACGGGGAAAGGGCTATAAGAGGATAGACGAATTCCACCAAGAGAAGGCTTTTCCCTTGGATGATGTGAAGTCAATGCTTAAAAAAGCAGGTTTTGGGAAAATAGAGATATTCAGGCATTTGACCCTGGAGCCACCCCACCCCAACACCGTCCGAGCCACCATAATCGCCTATAAGAAATAATATGCGTTTCATCGCCGACCTTCATATCCATTCCAAGTACAGCCGGGCCACTAGCCCGGATATGGACCTGGAACACATAACCGAATGGGCCCAATATAAGGGTCTGGGGCTTTTGGGCAGCGGCGATTTCACCCATCCCGACTGGCTCAAGGAATTGAAATTCAAACTGGAATCCAGGGATAACGGCATCTACCATTATCGGGGGGTTGACTTCATGCTGACCGCCGAGGTATGCAACATATTTACCAAGAACGGAAAGAGCCGCAAAATACACAACATGATCTTCGCCCCGTCATTCGAAGTGGTGGAGCAGATCAACCGCCAGCTTAAGCGCCATGCCGACCTGTCCATGGACGGACGGCCCATAGTCAATCTGTATGCCTCCCGTTTAGTGGAATTGGTGATGGGCATCTCCCCAGATTGCCTGATGATCCCGGCCCATATCTGGACTCCGCATTACTCGCTGTTTGGGGCAAATTTCGGTTTTGACAGTCTGGAGGAATGCTACGAGGATCAGACCGAGAACATCCATGTGCTGGAGACGGGGCTTTCCTCCGACCCTTTCATGAACTGGCGGCTGACAGGTTTGGATAAGCATTCCCTGATATCAAATTCCGATGCCCACAGCCCTTCAAAACTGGGGCGGGAGGCCAACGTTTTCGACTGCGACATGGATTATAAGACCATCTGCCAGGCTTTAAAGAGACAGGATATTTCCCGTTTCTTATACACCCTTGAATATATCCCCGAAGAGGGAAAATACTTCCATGACGGCCACCGCAAGTGCCTTTGCCGCCTGACTCCCAAAGAAGCTAGGGAAGTTGATAATATTTGTCCGGTTTGCGGGAAAAAGCTGACCATCGGAGTAATGCACCGGATCGAAGAGTTGTCCGATAGGCCGTCGGGGGTAAAGCCGGCCAATGCCATTCCATTCAGACATTTGGTCCCGTTGGAGGAGATAATAGCCATGTCCTTCGGCCTGGGAACCGGGACCCAAACGGTGCTACATGAATACCATAAGCTGGTAAAAGGCTTCGGCAACGAATTCACCGTTTTGCTGGAGGCCACCAAGTCCGAGCTGAACGAAGTGACCAACAACAAAGTGGCCGATGGGATCGTCAGAGTGCGGCAGGGAAAGGTCAATATCATACCCGGTTACGACGGGGAATTAGGGAAGTTGAGCATATTTGACGGAGACCGCCGCCAGCCCCATAAGACCAATGAACCGGAAGAACAACTGGAGATATTTTGATGGATGTCTTGGGAAACAGCAACCGTGAAAAATGGGTGTTCCTTGATGTGGGGAATGTGATATTTTACGACCTGCCCCTTTTGGCCAGGATATGGAAATATTTTTACCTGACATTGAAAGATGGCGGGCTCAGGCTGTCATTCGAGGAGGTGCTCCGGGAAAGGGAGAAGCTGCTGGAAAGCAATTCCCCGGAGATGAATCCCAGGAAGATGATCGCCGATAAATTTGCCGGGCATATCGACCGGGAAATAGTGGACCGGGCGGTCAATCAATGGCAGCAGGTCTATCCGGGCTCAAACTATCCGGTGGCCGGCATCAAGGATGTGTTAAAAAGCCTCCATGGAAAATATAACTTGGGGATAATTGCCAATCAGCCGTCACTGGCCATGGATGAACTCAAGAAACACCGGCTGGAAGGTTATTTCAAGCATATCATAATCAGCGATGTGGTGGGCTATCACAAACCGGATCCCCAAATATTCCGGCATGCCGTTGACTTGGTCGGGGCAAAGCCGGACCAGTGCCTGATGGTCGGGGATAGGATAGACAATGACGTCCGTCCGGCAAAAATTACCGGGATGAGGGCCCTATGGCTGAATATGGATTTTCGCCAGATGGATTACCAACCGGCAGATAATTATGAAAAACTTTATATCGAAAGCTATCTGCGGATAACTGGGATAGATCAGTCATATGAGGGGTCGGGCTATGAACCGGATGCCGTCATAAAAAACCTGGAGGAGCTTCCCCGGGCAATTGAATCAATATTGGCTGGGCAGGAGGTGGCCGGATGAAAAAATTGTGGGCCCCCTGGCGGATGAAATATATCACCGGCGCCGCTGATAAAAACCAATCAGGCTGCATTTTCTGCAAAAAACCCAAAAGCAAAGCCGATCAGAATAATTACATCCTGCACCGCGGCAATAAGGCGTTCGTTATGATGAATATTTTTCCCTACAACAACGGGCATCTGATGGTTGCGCCCTACCGTCATGTGGGAGATTTTACCGCCCTGAACGATGCGGAGCTTCTTGAGATCATGCAGTTGGCCCAGGCTTGCCAGAAGGCCATGGCGGCGGTGATGAAGCCGCAAGGCTACAATCTGGGATTCAACCTGGGCCGGGTGGCGGGAGCCGGAATAGAGGACCATGTTCATCTGCACCTGGTGCCGCGCTGGAACGGCGATACCAATTTCATGCCGGTGTTGGCGGATACCAAGGTGGTCTCGGAAGCTTTGGAGGATACCTTTAAAAAGTTGAAAAAAGCACTGAATGGTTATTTTAGAATGGAAAAAGGGGCGGCAACTCACGGGAAAAAGAACAAGAAGGATAAAATAGCTCTGCCCGATGTTAAATAATAACAGACATATAAAAGTGGCGGTGGCTATGTCCGGTGGGGTGGACAGCAGCGTGGCAGCAGCCCTGCTGATAAAAAAGGGCTTCAGGGTCATCGGACTGACCATGAAGCTTTTTTCTTCATCCGAAGCGCATTCGTCAACCAATTGCTGCGCCGATGAAGCAATAGAGTCTGCCGAAAGGGCGGCATCAACGCTGTGTATCGAGCATCGGGTAATAGATTGCCGGAATGAATTTAAAGAAAGAGTGATAAGTAATTTTCTCAATGAATACGCCAATGCCCGGACGCCAAATCCCTGCGTAGTTTGCAATAAAAGCATCAAGTTCGGTCTATTGATGGAGAAAGCACTGGCTATGGGCTGCACCCATCTGGCGACTGGCCATTATGCTCGGATTAGCCAAAGACAGGGAAGATATATTTTGACCAAAGCAAAGGATAAGCAGAAGGATCAGTCATATTTTTTGTGGATGCTGAGCCAGAAACAATTAAAATCCATAGCTTTTCCTTTAGGCCATTATGAAAAACAACAGATCAGGAAAATGGCCGTATCTCTTGATCTTGAAGCGGCGAACAAGCCGGAAAGTCAGGAAATATGCTTCATTCCCAAGGGGCATTATAGTGAGTATATGAATAATATCACGAATTCCATAAGTGGCGAGATAATTGATGTCAATGGAAAAATTCTGGGGCAGCACCGGGGGATAATCAACTATACCATAGGTCAACGGGAGGGATTGGGAATTGCATTGGGAAAACCGCAATATGTGATAGGCATTGATTCCTCAAAGAATCGGGTAATCGTAGGGGACGATCAGCTTTTGTATAAGAATATCCTGAATGTTGCCGATGTGAACTGGTTTATCAAAGTTCCCAGCCGTCAGATAAAGGCTGGTGTAAAAATTCGGAACCAACATAAGGGTTCGCCTGCGTTTATCAAGCCCACAGGGGAGCAATCAGTTCAAATAAGATTTACACAAAGCCAAAGGGCCATCAGCCCTGGTCAGTCCGCAGTATTTTATCGAGGGGATCTGGTTCTGGGAGGCGGATTGATAAAATAAGAGGTTCGGTCATAATGACCGGACCTCTTTGAATATTCCCGATTATTCTTCTCCGGGAACCATTCCCTTGAATAGGGTTATATTTTCAGTCTAAAACAATAGTCATGCTTGAATCAAAATAAATGTTATGAATTGATACGACAAATATATATTTGGGGGGAATCGAATATAACATTCAGGCCGGGAATATCCCGGATATCTTCAAGGCTGGGCAAGAATGGCTTGGATACCTTCTGTTTGAAAAAGACCAGATAAGTATCCGGCCTGCTTTCGGCCAAAGGGGTTGGGACTTCAGGATTCATCAGAGTAAAAAGCTTATCCCTGTTCAAAAGGTTTGGGACTTTCCCTGATAAGGCATATAAAAGCTCTGGGTCGTTTGTAAGATAAGCAGCATCATTCGGCAGGCGATCCAACAAGGTGAGCGATCCAATTTTGCGCCAGTTGAAACGCTGATAAGCATCCCATTTAACGGAATTGGTCCGGTCCAATCCCCACCAGATACCATAGGCGGCGGCGGATACCGCCCAAATTACAAAGAGAGATGTTAACCCCCGATTTAATTTAACTGGTTTTAAGATCACAGGAAACAACAGAAGCAAAAGTATATAAACCGGAGAAAGTATCCGATAGTCAAGCATGATGGCCGGATCGAAAAAAAGGATAGAGAAAAACAGGGATGCAATGTATGAAGCCAAGCATAAAAGAATAAAAAGGGATGATTTTGTAAATTCCGGTAATAATCGTTTCCGGGATAAGACCGTTATTTGAGGGCCCCAATATTTTAACAAAAGGAACAAGATCAATATAAATGTAAATAATCTGATATATCCTAGGGAAGTCATATATCTTTCAAACATCAACCACCACAGGATGGTTTGAAAGCCCTTAAGAATGGCTGTATTGCTGATCTGATAAATATTGAATGATCTGTCGGCTGCTGATCCGGTGAAAGATAGATTTCGTAATACCCAGAAAAATATTCCGGAAAAAGAGACGGCAAACATTGTCAAAGCCTGAACGATTTTTATTTTTTTTACCGTTTTTGTGAAGAATATAAGATATAAGATTCCAGCCAAAATAAAGGCAATCCCTATATAACGGCAAAGCGAAGCCAGACCCCAGAATAAACCAGCCATGATCAATTTCGGGAATGCGCCATGGTCAATATAGGCGACAAAAGACCGTATTCCGAGCAGGGCCAGAAAAATAAAAAGAGGCTCGGAGACGGCCGTCATGTGAATAAGCAAAAGGTGAGTGGCAAATAAAAATAAAAAACCGGCGGCAATCGGCGCGTGGCGCCATGCTGTTAGCCTTAACGACAGCAAGCCGACTAAAAAGATGTTAGCCCCAAAAAGAAAAGCGTTCAAAAATCTGGCTGCTGGTAGTATATCAAACCCCAGCTTATCTGTAAAAGCCAGCAGCAGCGGGTATAAGGGGGGGAAATGGGTCATAGGCTTCAGATGGCCGCTGGCGGCCCATTCACTCAGACCGATGCCACGGGAAAAGTTAAGGGCCGAAGCAATATATACCGTGGAGTCGTTATTGATAGCAATGCCCCACCTAGTAAGCCAAAGAATAACAAATACTCCAATTACTGAAAATGAGGATAAAATATACAAGGGGGCGTTTGTTGTGCGATATATGTTGCTTTTATAAAACATGGTCAATAGTAATATATTTCGTTCTATAAATACAAGCA
>JAHJLF010000080.1 GCA_018821925.1 Candidatus Edwardsbacteria bacterium | reverse complement strand
TTTAATATTCATGGCCTTTATAATAAGTTTCTCAGCCTCATCATTTTTATTACGAATATTGTATAACAATATTGCATAAGCACCAAGTATTGTAATATTGTCTGGTTCATGCTCTAAAACTTTTTTATATTGTTGTTCAGCAGAGTCATAATCCTTTTGCTCCTGATGTAAAAATATCGCATATTCTCCACGCAATTCATAGCTATCCGGAAACTCCTTCAGGCCTTTTTCATATATCCGTTGTTTCTCATTTTTATCATTTACAGCATCCACTTCCATTTGTATATGCCACCAGTTACGTTTTGTTTTTAACACAATACTTTTTAAGGCATCCTCTGTCTCTTCGTTTTTAGCTCTTTTATTAATATCCTCTATCTGCTTTCTATAATTTTCAATACGTTTATTAGATACTTCTTTTACTTTTTCGTCTAACAAACCAAAACCCAAGACATTGTTTAATTGTATCATCATTTCGTCAAAACCATCAATTGGTATAAACCAACCATTAAGTGTGCTAACTAATTTCTTTATTTTACCATTTGGTTCATTATCTTTACGATAACACCAATATATACCGGGTATTTTATCAATTTTATCAAGCAAACCAATTAAACTGCCATCATTTCCACCATAACCGATAACGATGGGTATAAAATTTTGAAATATATTTTTTAACTTTTCTGTCCAGCCACCATCTATTGCCTTGGTTTGTTCCGGGCTGCTTTTAGGCGCAAAGAAAACATCCCGATGTACTTTAATGATAAGTGGCCTTTTCCACAAAGGTGTGGCAAAATTTGCCAATGACTCATGCCCACATACTATGGGTTTCATTTGGGTATATATAAATAAAGCATCTTCTGTAAGACTATCAAAATTAGTAGTTATTACAACATTATGCTTTGTTTTAGTTAAAACTTGTGAAAGAAAAGAATAACCACAACTTGGTTCTTTGTCTTCCATTAGTCTTTCGAGCTCAGTATAACCCAATTTGGGATCAACTTCAAAACGTTTATCGTATATTTCCGTATAATGCTCCGCCAATGTTTCCTTGGTGATGTTTTTTTCTATTTTCCATTTATTAATTATTTCAAGTTCTTCATTGTCACAACTCTCTTCAATTTCTTCCATCCATTTTTTTGCTAACTCACCACCAGTAGGTATGCCAGATTGTTTTGAAGCGCCAGCACCTAAAATAAAGCAAAACCTCGTTTCCGATTTATCCTCATCTATAAAAGTCGAAAGGAATTTCTTAAGGCTTATTTTCTTAAATTCATTTTCACACATATTTACACCTTTATTAGCTTAATTACTTTATAAATAATACATCTAAACCCTAATAAAAGTCAACGGGGAATCTTGGTTTTGTTGCTATTTTATTTTACGCCTTTCGTGTCCCCCACCCTGCCTGCCGGTTTCCCTCTCCCATTGGGGGAGGGATTAAGGGAGGGGTTACCCCGTTTGGGCGGTCGGAGACCGGTTTCCGCCGGGCAGGCGGAACGACCCAACCCCTACCCCTTCCCGCCACGGGAAGGGAATAAAAAATCCCTCTCCGTTTCGGGGAGGGATCAAGGGAGGGGTCAAACCCAGGACACCCCTCTGTACCTCCCCTTATTAGGGGAGACAAATCCCCCTCTCCTAATTTATTAGGAGAGGGGTTAGGGGTGAGGTCGTCAGGGTTAGGGGAGACAAAAAGGCAGGCTGGAATTCCAGCCTGCCTTTAAGATAAAACCCCTTCCCGCCACGGGAAGAGCCTGCACTGAGGAAAATATTATTTTGCCTTGCGAAGTGGGTAGGGGTTAGGTTACGCGGTGGCCTCGGGTTTTTCTTCTTCAGTCTTATCGCTGATGACTTCCTCCGGTGCTATCGCCTCTGGTTTCTCCTCTGGTTTTACCTCGGGCACCTTCTCGCTGACAGCTTCCTCCGGTGCGGTGGCCTCGGGTTTTGCCTCTTCCTTCTTCTCGCTGACAGCTTCTTCCGGTGCGGGAGTTACTAATTTCTCCGTTTCCTTTTTGCCTTTGATCGCCTGGTTCAAGGCATCGCCGAAGGCGGTTCCCGTCGACGGTTGTTCGGCCTTAAGGTAAGGCTTGACCTCTCCGGACTCCTTCTCGGCCTTGAGGATCTTCTGGGACAGGGCTATCCGGCGGTTGGAGGAATCGATCTCGATGATCTTGAGATCCAGTTCCTCGCCGCCCTTGAAGGCCTCGGCCAGCTTGTCCTCGGTTATGCCCTCCAGCTCGGAGACCGGCACGAATCCCTCGAAGCCGTGCTCCATGTCCACCAGCAGGCCCCGCTCCAGCGGGCGGTTGACCTTGCACTTGAGGTCCTGCCCGATGGAGAACTTGCTGCCGATGTCGGTCCAGGGATCGTCCTCCAGCTGTTTGATGCCCAGGGAGATCCGGCGGTTGTCCTTGTCTATATTGGTGACCATGATGTCGATGCTGTCGCCCTTCTTGACCACCTCGCTGGGATGCTTGATGCGCTTGGTCCAGGAGATGTCGGATATGTGGATCAGTCCGTCGATGCCCTCATCCAGCTCCACGAACACCCCGAAATTGGTGATGTTGCGGACCTTGCCGCTGACCTTGCAGCCGATGGGATATCTCTGCTCGATGGTGTCCCAGGGATCCGGCTCCAGCTGGCGCAGGCCCAAAGAGATCTTCTGCTCGTTCTTGTCTATCTTCAGCACCACCGCGTCGACCTCCTGGCTTATGGAGACCAGCTTGGAGGGATGCTTGACCTGCTTGGTCCAGGACATCTCGGAGATGTGGATCAAACCCTCCACCCCCTTCTCCAGTTCAATGAAGGCCCCGTAATCCACGATGGATACGATCTTGCCCTTGATGGTGGCCCCCACCGGGAACTTGGTCTCGATATCCTCCCAGGGGTGCGGGGTCAGCTGTTTTAAGCCCAGCGAGACCCGGGATTTTTCGCGGTCGTATTCCAGGATCTTGACCTTGAGCCGTTCGCCCAGTTTGACTAATTCCGAGGGATGGTTGATGCGGCCCCAGGACATGTCGGTGATGTGCAGCAGGCCGTCCAGCCCGCCCAGGTCGATGAACACCCCGAAGTCGGTGATGTTCTTGACGATGCCCTCGCGCAGCTGCCCCTTGTCGATCTCGGCCAAAATGGCGGTCCGTAGCTTGTCGCGCTCGGCGTCCAGCACCGCCCGGCGGGAGACCACGATGTTGCGGCGTTTCTTGTTGATCTTGACGATCTTCAGGGGAACGAACTGGCCCAGCAGGCTGTCCATGGTCTCCAGCGGCCGCAGGCCTATCTGGGAACCGGGCAGGAAGGCATCCACCCCCATCAGGTCCACTATCAGGCCGCCCTTGATCCGCTTGACCACCTTGCCCTCGATCTGCGATTCGTTGTCCAGGTACTCCTTGGCCTTGTCCCACACCCGGATGAAATCGGCCTTGGACTTGGAGAGTATCATCTGGCCCTCCTCGTTCTCCATCGTCTCCAGGTACAGATCCAAGGTGTCGCCCGGCTTGATGGATTCGGGATCCGACATCTCCATCAGGGGAACGATCCCCTCGGACTTCAGGCCCACGTCCACCATTACCGAATCCCCGCTGATCCGGAGGACCTTGCCGGTGATGATCTCGCCCTCCTCGAATGTTTTCTGCTGGAAGTACTCATCCAGCAGGGCCCGGAATTCACCCGAATCCCGTGATTCCTCCTCCGTCAGGAACTCATCCTGTTCGTCTTCCGGACGAAGCTTCTTGGTTTTGACCATGTTTTGTGTTACTCCTTTTGGTATAGAATAGGCCGACCAATGCCAGCCTTGAAAATTTCATTTTAATGCCGCCCACTAAACACACGAAAATACACTAAAGATAAAACGATTTAACCGCAGAGCCTGCACTGAGCTGGTCGAAGTGACGCGGAGAATATATCACCTGCTTGAGCTAGGTTTTTTTGATTTTTGATTTTTTAATTTTGAATTTAAAGTGATGTCCCTGATCCGCCTGACCACTTTCCGCACCAGGGCGTCGGGAGTGGAGGCCCCGGCGGTGACGCCCACCAGCTTGGCTTTGGAGAACCACTTGGCTTTCAGCTCGTCCTCGGTCTCCACATGATAGGTGGGCTTTCCCACCTTGCGGCACATTTCGGCCAGCCGGGAGGTGTTGGCCGAGTTCCGACCGCCCACTACGATCATCAGGTCCGAGCGCTTGGCCAGCTGCATGGTGTCCTGCTGGCGCACCTGGGTGGCCCGGCAGATGGTGTTGATCAGGTGGATGTCGTTGGTCTTGGATCCCAGGTACATCAGGGCCTTCACGAAATCATCGGTGGACAGGGTGGTCTGGGCCAGCACCCCTATCCTCGGCCCCACCTTGACGGCGTTGTGGTTGAAGACCACCGAATCCCGGCCGGCGTAGCCTTTGAGGGCGATCACCTCGGGATGCTCCTTCTCGCCGATGATGATCACTTGGCGTCCCTCGTCGCGCAGGCAGGCCGCCGCATTCTGAGCCTTGGTGACGAAGGGGCAGGTGGCGTCGATGATGCTCAGGCCCTTTTTGGCCCTCAGCTGCTGCAGCACCCTGGGATGCACCCCGTGCGAGCGGATAATCAGAACGCCCTGTTTGACCCGGGACGGTTTTTCTATGACCTTGACCCCCCAACTCTCCAGATCCTTCACCACCTGGGGATTATGGATGATGGGGCCCAGGGTGCAAACCGTCTGCTTGCTCTTGGCCGCGGTCTCGTAGGCCAGCTTGACCGCCCGTTTTACTCCGAAGCAAAAACCGGCCCTTTTGGCAACCTCTATCTTCATTTATTCTCTTTCAGCCGGGTTATCCGGTCCATCACTAACTGGCTGATCTGCTGGTGCCCCTCCTTGCTGTCGGGATACTTTTCTATCTCGGCGGCGGTGATGGGCGGGCCGAATCTGGCCAGCAGTTTATATCTCCCTTTCAGCAGGTCGGACAGTTTCCGGTTAGTGCCCTGGATGTAGGCCGGCACCACCGGGGCCAGGCTGCGCCGGGCTATCAGCCCCACCCCAGATTTGGCCGGCAGGAAATTCTCGGTGCGGCTGCGGGTGCCCTCGGGAAACATCAGCACCGCCCAGCCTTGGGAAAGTTTTTTCAGGATCTGCTTGATGGCGCCAGCATCCCCGCCCTGACGCCGAAGAGGCATGGCATTCAAAGATGTTATCAGCCAGCGGATCAGAAAGAACCGGAACAACTCCTGCTTGGCCACGAAGATAACCTCCCGGGGGGCGGCCGTGCCCAGGAACGGGGGATCGACAAAAGCTATGTGATTGGAGGCGATTATGCAGCCCCCTTGGGGCGGGACATGCTCCCAACCTGTAATTTGGCGTCCCAAAAAATACTTCAGCCCGAAATTGACGATGTGCCAGACGATGCGGTAGAAGCGGGAACCAAAAGCCCGGCTGTCCCATATCATCTAAGCAATCCCCGCTTTCTGCCGGACGGCCTCCAGCACCTGCTCCATCTGCTGTTCGATGCTTAGGGTCGAAGTGTCTATCACCAGTGAATCAGGAGTGCAGGTTAAGGGGCTGTCGGCCCGCTGGCTGTCCTGGGCGTCGCGTTCCGCTATCTGTTTCTCTATGTCCTCCAGGCTGCACTCGGCGCCCTTGGTTTTTAATTCATCCATCCGACGCTGGGCCCGCTGGGAGATGCCGGCCTTCATGAATACCTTGATATCGGCATCGGGAAACACCACCGTGGTGATATCCCGGCCCTCCATCACCACCCCGCCCTGACGGCCCATATCCTGCTGTAGTTTGACCAGTCTTTTGCGGACCGTCGAGATGGCCGAGATATCCGAGGCGGCTTTTGACATCTCCGGGGTCCTGATTTCGAGGCTGACATCCCGGCCGTCCAACAATGTCTGGACCCCGTCGGGTCCGGGCTTTTGGTTGATGACGGTCGACTCCACCATTCTGCTGACAGCATCGATATCGTTTAAGGAGATATTATCCTGAAAGGCTTTTAAGGCCATGGCCCGATACATGGCGCCGGTGTCGATATAGAGATACCCCAGCTTCTGGGCCACCAGCTTGGCGGTGGTGCTTTTGCCCGAGGCCGCCGGTCCGTCTATAGCTATGACCATTTCCTTGCCCATTATTGCGATCGGCGGACCTCCTTGAGGACCTTTTTCAAAGAGCTTACCAGCTTCTTGTTCTGTTTCTCGGTGCCGATGGTGATCCTTAAGGCGGTGGGCAGTCCGTAGTTCTTTACCGGACGAATGATGACGCCCCGCTTCTGCAGACGGGTGAAGACCTCCATCGAGTCCAGCTTGGGGTCGATAAGTATGAAATTACCCTCCGATGGAACATAGAACAGTTTCATCTTCTCGAACTGGCGATATAAAAATTCCTTGCCGGCATCGTTTACCTGGCGGCTGCGCTCCAGATGTTTGACATCATCCAAGGCGGCTAAGCACCCGGCCTGGGACAGCAATCCGATATTAAACGGCAGTCGAACTTTTCTGACCGAAGCAATCAACTCCGGATGGCCGATGCCGTAACCCAACCTTAGCCCTGCCAGGCCGTATATCTTTGAGAAGGTATGCAGGATTATTATATTCGAGTGTTCCTTTAACAAGTCCAGGCTTCTGGGGAAATCGCTTCGGATTATATATTCGGAATAAGCCTCGTCCAGCACTATCACACAGCTCTCGGGAACTGCCTTTGCGAAGGCCTTCAGCTGGTCGTGATTGACCATGGTTCCGGTGGGATTGTTGGGGTTGGCTATATAAACTATTTTGGTTTGCGGGGTAACAGCCTGGGCCATGGCCTCCAGATCGTGAGTATAGTTCTTCAAGGGGATTATCTCCGGCCTGGCATCGGCCATCTTGGCGGCAATTTTATACATGATGAAGGCCTGGTCGGCCAGTACCACCTGGTCGCCCGGGGATACAAAGGTCTTGGTTATGAACTCGATGATGTCCACCGAGCCGTTGCCGAATATCAGCTGGTTCTCGTTCACCCCCAGGTGGTCGGACAGCCTCTTGCCCAGGGCATAACAGCCGTCATCGGGATACAGATTGATCTCCTTTAGCGCCTTGCGAATGGCCTTAACTGCCAGCTTTGACGGGCCCAGTGGATTTTCATTGGAGGCCAGTTTGATTATTTTGCCCTTAAGCCCCAGCTCCCGGCGTACCTCTTCAATTGGCTTGCCTGGAATATAAGGACTGATGGAACCGATATTCTCTCTTGGCTGGGGTATCATCTTATTGCTCCAACTACAGAGTTATCAATTGGTTATACTAAAATAACTTGATATTATAACATATAATGAATTTAAAATCAAGCAAAGAAAATTCATTAAGAAAATTCATTATAAAAGCCCCGCAGGTGCGGGGCTTTGGCTTGGAATATTTGATTGCGCTCTATCAGCCGTGGCGGTATTTTATCACCCTGATATCCTCCAGGGTCACCAGGCCCTCGGTGACATTTTCATCTATGAATGGCATCAGCCGGTCGATATTCTCTTTAGTATCCACCACCTCGATGACCACCGGCAGATCCTCGGACAGCTCCAATAATTTGGCGCTGTGAAGACGGCTGTCGGCCCCGAATCCCAGGATTCCCCTAAGGACCGTGGCCCCAGCCAGGTTCAATTCACGGGCCTTAAGCACTATTTGCTCATATAAAGGCTTACCGTTTTTTTTATCGCTTTCGCCTAAAAAAACCCTTAGCAATACTGCCTGCTCTGGAAGTTTCATCTGTGGATCCTCCCCGTTTAAAATGATCTGATCACTATTTTAGCGGCATACATACCTACGATCACCAGCAGCAGTCCCAATATATTATTCAGGAGCACATTGGTCAGGCATAGCCGTATCTCACCCTCCCGCAGAAGATTGATGGTCTCCAGGGAATAGGTGGAGAAGGTGGTGTAGGCCCCCAAAAAGCCGATGGCAATAAAACTCCTGAGATCGGAAGGGATAACCGCCCTGTCGAAAAGTTCAAAGAACACCCCGATGGCCAGGGAGCCAGACAGATTAACAAACAAGGTCCCCCAGGGAAATATCTCATTGACCGACAACTGGACCAGCCGGGAAAGCCCGTAGCGGGCCAAAGCCCCTGTCATGCCACCCAAGGCGATAAAAATCAAATGCTGCATGGGATCACTGTTTTAATAGCTCCTCGACTTCGCGGGCCAGCATCTGGTCCAAATTCTCGCGGTAGCCGATATGCCGGTATCTGATGATCCCCTGTTTGTCTATCACAAAGGTGGTGGGGATCCCGGTCACGCCATAAACCTGGTCGACGCCCACGCCCATCATCCCGCCTTGCAGTATGACGAACTGGTGGCCCGACTCTTGTATGAACTGCTTCACCCGCTGGTTCTTGTCACGGCCCTCCAGGTTAATGCCCAGCACCACCAGTCCTTTCTCCCGGTATTCCAGGTGGACTTTGTCGATCAGCGGCATGGCCAGTTTGCAGGGCCCGCACCAGGTGGCCCAGAAATCAAGGATCACCACCTGATCCCGGAACTGGGAAAGCCTATAGAATTGGTCGTCCAGATCCGGCAGGCTGAAATCGGGGGCCGGCTGGCCGACTATTTTAGCGGCGTCGGCCTCATCCTCGGCCTGCTGGCGGGCCAGGGCCTTCTCCGCCGCCAGTTGCAGCATTTTGTCCAATCCTTTCAAGGTCTTGTATCTTTCCTTATAGATGGCCTCCAGATCGGCTCTGGTCTTGGCCGGATCCTCCAGCCGTCCGGCCAGGCTGGCCGCCAGGTTTTCTATGGCGCCGTCCAAATTGCCGGTCCGGTACAAGGCCAGGGCCAGGTGATACTGGATGGTCGGGTCCTCGGCCAGCTTGAAAGCTTTCTGCAATTCCCGGAGGGCCGAATTATATTTTCCCTTTTGGTAAAGCACCCAGCCGTAGGTGTCAAGGTAATTTCCCCTCTCCATCCGGATTATGTTCTCCCAGCGTTCCCGAGACATGCCGGTCGGCTTCTGTCCGGATATTTTCTTCCCGGCCAGGGCCACCGCTTTTCTGGAGTATTCCTCGGCTTGTTCCAGGTTGATCCCCTGCTTGGCCCACTCGTAGGAAAGGTTATTGAGTACCTCGGCATTCTCGGAGTCCATCTTCAGAATGGACTCAAAGACCTCATACATTCTCGATTGGTTGCCTATCTGGGAAAAACGGCCGGCCAGCAGGGTATACAAGCCCAACCGCTGTTCCCCGGTGATGAAATTCATCCCCTTGATGTCGTCCTCCGCCCGGTTAAGGCTTTCGGCCTCTCCGGCCTCGGTAATCTTTTGGACCTGATCAAGGACCATCTCTCCCTGCTTGACGATGAAGAAGCTCAAGACAGCCATGGCCAGCAGACTGGACAGCACCAGTACCCAGAATAGCTTTGGAATTCTATTCATACTTATTCCTCTGAAATGAATTGGCTGTTAAAAATGGGTTGATTCCTCAGCCCATGGACTTTTGTTATTTTTTACCGTCGCGGTATTCCTTGGCAGCCTTGACAAAATCACGGAACAACGGCTGGGGCTTCATGGGCCGCGATTTGAACTCGGGGTGGAACTGGCATCCTATGAACCAGGGGTGGTCCTTCAGCTCCACCATCTCCACCAGCAGCCCGTCCGGCGACCGGCCACAGAACACCAGGCCCTTCTCCTCCAGTTTTGAGACATAGGTGTTGTTCACCTCGTAGCGGTGGCGGTGGCGCTCCGATATCTGCTCGGCCTGGTAGGCCTGGTGTGCTTTGGTGTCAGGGGTGATGACGCAGGGATAGGCTCCCAGCCGCATGGTCCCGCCCATGTTGCTGATGTTCCTCTGTTCCGGCAGGTAGTCTATCACCGGATGCGGGGTCTTGTCGTCGAATTCAGTGGAATGGGCGTTCTTCATGCCGCAGACATTGCGGGCGAATTCGATGGTGGCCACCTGCAGCCCCAGACAGATGCCGAAATACGGCACTTTCTTTTCCCGGGCGTACCGGGCCGCCAGTATCTTGCCCTCGATGCCCCTTTCGCCGAAGCCGGGGCAGACCAGGATGCCGTGGCAGTCATCGAAGCGTTGGGCCAGGTTTTCCTGAGCCAGGCTTTCGGTGTCTATCCAGTCCAGCTTGACCTTGACCCGGTTGGCGATGCCGGCATGGACGAATGATTCTATGATGCTCTTGTAAGCGTCGTGCAGATCGACATACTTGCCGCAGATGGCCACCCGCACCTCGGATTCGGGATTCTTCTGTTTTTCGATCATCTCGCTCCAGGCGGTAAGGTCCGGCTTGTGGAAACCGGCCCCCAGCAGATGGGCCACGATCTCATCCAATCCGTCGTTGTGGAACCGGAGCACCACCTCATAGATGCTCTCCACGTCTATAGCCTCGATCACCGACTCGGCCGAGACGTTGCAGAACAGCCCGATCTTCTCCTTGAGCTCCTTGTCCAGGGGCTGCTCGGTCCGGCAGATGATGATGTCCGGCTGAATGCCGATCTCCCGCAGCTTGTTGACCGAATGCTGGGTGGGCTTGGTCTTTAACTCGCCCGAGGCGCGAATGTACGGCACCAGGGTCAGGTGGATATAGGCGCAGTTCTCCCGCCCCACATCCAGCCGGAACTGCCGGATGGCCTCTATAAAAGGCAGGCTCTCGATGTCACCCACCGTGCCGCCGATCTCGGTGATCAGCACGTCGACGTCGCCGCTTTCGGCCAGTTTGTGGATCCGGGCCTTGATCTCGTTGGTAACATGCGGCACCACTTGGACGGTCTTGCCCAGGTAGTCGCCCCTCCGTTCCTTGGTGATGATGCTCTCGTAGATCTGCCCGGAGGTCAGGTTGTTGTCGCGGGTCAGCGGGCGGTCGATGAACCTCTCGTAATGCCCCAGGTCCAGATCGGTCTCCGCCCCGTCGTCGGTGACAAACACCTCGCCGTGCTGGAAGGGGCTCATGGTGCCGGGATCCACATTCAGATAGGGGTCGAATTTTTGGATGTTGACCTTGAGGCCTCGGGCTTTGAGCAGATAGCCCAGAGAGGCCGAGGCGATGCCCTTGCCCAGCGAGCTGACCACCCCGCCGGTCACGAATATAAACTTTACTTTCTTCTTCATAATTTTAAATGTTTTTAAAATTTATTTTGTTGAATATTGAGTACTTTTGTCACCCTGAGAATGGGAACGAACCCGATTAACTAACAACGAATAACGATTAACTACCGCCATCCCTCAACCCGTATTGCCTCGAAGCAAGCCTCGGTATGATATAAAAATTGAAGAATTAAGTCTACTTTAAAAAAAGTCCCCTGTCAAATAAAAAAGGCGAAGTGAAGACACTTCGCCTTTGGCTTTTCTATGATCTACTGCAACACCACGAATTTCCTGGTGGCCTGATAATTGCCGGCCTGAAGCCTGATGAAATATACCCCCTCGGCCACATTGGCGTCGCTCCATTTGAGAGAGTAATATCCCGGATCCTGCACGCCCCGGTCGAAGGTCTTGACCATCTGGCCCAGCACATTATAGACCTTGATGTCCACCTTGGCCGCCTTGGGCAGTTGGTACTTGAAGTTGACCTGCCCCCGGGCCGGGTTGGGCCAGGCGTTATGCAGGGCGAAAATAGAAGGAGCTGACACTGCCGCCGGCTCTCCTTCCACTCCGGTGGGCACGCCTACGAACATGCTGCAGGCTATGGCGGCAGAGGCGGCCGGGATGGCCCGGATGGCTGTCATAGTATGGGCCCCGCCGGTGGTGGATGTGGCGCCGTTGAGATAGGTGACCGGATAGGCCGTACCCACGCTGTCGAAACTGCTTTGAGTGCCGCTGTTCCATACATCGGCAGCATCGCCGCTATTGGACCCGTTATAAAGTTCAGAAGAATAACCGGCTGTGGTCTGGTCTGTTTCCTCCATTGCCACGCCATAGGGCCGTGTGTTTGAAGCGTTGACGGTGTTGGCATTTAAATATGTGGTGGTCGTGTATGTGCTGTCAATGTGGAAGATGGCCAAGCCCTGCCCGTACAGCAGGGAATCCCATCTGACTGAGCTCACCGGGCCCATGGCATTTTTATAGCGGTTCTCTATCAGCCAGAACTGCTTGGTGGTATCGGCGCCCAGTTTGGCCAGCTTGTAGCTGCTGCCAGAGGCTGTGGCCATAATGCTGTTCACAGTGTACAAATTATCGTTTGTGACCAGATTGGGGCTGGCCCAGCCCAGGAATCTGCGGCACCACACATCCAGGGCGGCCGGACGTGCCCCGGTGTTTCCGTTGGCACCCCAGGAACCGCCGGCCATCACTGACCATCTGCCTATTCCTGGTCCGCTATCGTCAGTATCATAAAGATCCGGCAGGCCTATTGCATGCCCGAACTCGTGGCAATAAACTCCGGCGCCTATCATTTCGGTAGTGGTGTTATTCCCATCGGCATAGTTGGTGCGTTCAGGATTGATGATATAGTCGTTGATGCGGACCGGGTTGCCGGTAAAGGGGCTGATGTCTCCGGTGGTGTAATAAGTAGCTCCGCTGCCAAAGCCTGACAGGTAAAAGCTGTGGGACCAGATGGCGGCGGCGCCTTCTTCGGCCCCTTTGCCGGCATGGGTCACCCACAGCACATCAACATAGCCGTCTTCGTTCAGGTCGTAGCTTGAGTCTGCAAAGTTCACGAATGAATCGGCATGGGCCAGGACTTTAATTATAAACTCGTAAGTGTTGCCCGTGGTGCCACCATTCAGGCCGTCGTTTACAGAATAATAAGCAACCGTATTGTCGCTGTTGCGCCAGTTGTCAACCACGCCAGAACAGCTCATGGCATTGTAGGACATGTCGCGGTAGTAGTTGTTGACCGATTTGTTGTTGGTCCCGGTGTTGAAAAGCATGCCCTGGAATTCGGCCTGGGTATTGATGGCCGCCAGGTTGGTGAAATAGCCCATGACAACCGGATACTTGCGGCTTCCGGAGATCTTGGCATCTTTGGTTTTGATGCTCAGTTCCCTTTCCAGGCCGCGCTGGGGGCTGTCCATGCCTTTCAAACGCATGGCCTTCAGAGCCTCGGGCTCTTTGATCCCCTGATAGGGCGGCATGGCATACAAAATGCCGACCGTTGACGATAATACCGCCACGACCAAAAGTAATCGCACTATTGAGCTTTTACCCATGAGTATTTACCTCTTTTTATATTAATTGAGTTGTTAAGTCCTGACTTCATTATAATCACTAAACGGCCCGATGTCAACCTGCCGGAGTAATAATAATTATTATTACTCCGGCGAATAAATAGCGCAATGTGTCATTCCCGCCCCGCATCAGGTGCGGGGTAAACTCCAGCGGGAATCCAGGCCTGGGTGCCCGTTCCCCGATCTATGTCGAGGACAAGTTTCACGGGCATGACAATAAGAATGTTCGAAAAACAGATAAGGGTTATTGATCTATTTAGTTGCCGGAGTAATAAATTATTTACTATTGTTATCCTTCTTTTTCTTCCCCTCCCAGCCCCGCTCGGTGGGAAAATAGAACTTCTTGTCCTTGATCTCGTCCGGCAGATGCTGCTGGTCTATCCTGGCGTCCGGCTCGTCGTGGGCGTAGCGATAGCCGGCCCCGTAGCCCACCTCCTTCATCAGCTTGGTGACGGCGTTGCGGATCACCATCGGCACCGGCAGGGAGCCGGAGCGGTCTATCTCCCGCATCACCTCGCCATAGGCCTTGTAGACCGCATTGCTCTTGGGAGCCAGGGCCATGTAGATCACCGCCTGGGCCAGGGCCAACTCGCCCTCCGGCGAGCCCAGAAAATGATAGGCCTCCTTGGCCTGGTTGGCGATCAGCAGAGCGTTGGGATCGGCGTTGCCGATATCCTCGGTGGCGAAGCGTATCATCCGCCGGGCAACGTATAAGGGATCCTCCCCGGAGGCCAGCATCCGGGCCAGCCAGTATAATGAGCCGTCGGGATCGGAGTCACGCAATGATTTGTGCAGGGCCGAGATCAGGTTGTAATGCTCCTCGCCGGCCTTGTCATACAGCAGGGCTTTTCTCTGCATGGCCTCCTCGGCTTCGGCCAGGGTTATCAGCCTCTTTCCGTCCGCCCCCGGCTTGACGGTGCTGACTGCCAGCTCCAGCGCGTTGAGGGCGGTGCGGGCATCGCCGTAGGAGGACTGGGCTATGAACTCCAGGGCTTTGTCCTCGGCCGCCGGATGGAACTCAGCCAGCCCCTTTTCATCGGTCAGGGCCCGATCCAGAATGCCCTTGATATCCTCCTCGCCCAGGCCTTTTAATATCAGCACCTTGCTGCGGGACAGCAGAGCCGAGATCACCTCGAAAGACGGGTTCTCGGTGGTGGCCCCTATCAGCACGATGGTGCCGCGCTCCACGTAGGGCAAAAAGGCATCCTGCTGGGCCTTGTTGAAACGGTGGATCTCGTCCACAAAAAGGATGGTGCGCTGGCCATGGTGGCTGCGCTTGGCCTCGGCCTGCTTGATTACATCCTTGATCTCCTTGATGCCGGAGATGACCGCTGAGAATTCCAGGAAATTAGCCTTGACAGAAGAAGCGATGATCCGGGCCAGGGTGGTCTTGCCGGAGCCGGGCGGGCCCCAGAAGATCAGCGATGGCACCTCGCCGGACTCCAAGATCTTTCGCAGCACCCGGCCCGAGCCAATGAGGTGTTCCTGGCCTACCACATCATTCAGGGTGCGGGGACGCATCCGGTCGGCCAGGGGGACAGATTTTGCCTCGGCTGATCTATCGGGAAATATTTCGGTCTGGTCGGTCATGATTTAATAAGTTATCAAACAAAATAACTGTTATTTTTCTTCATATTCTTTTATTTTCCCATCGTCATTAGCTTTTTGAATATCTCTGCAAATTACTCTTAAAGCAGATATAATCGCATGAGACGTAGTATCATCAATTATTATATTGGTATTTACAGCTCTATATGGATGAACCAAATCTCTGTGATTTTTTATTGACTTAACGATATCCGAAGTTTCAGTTATCAATCCTTCTTTATTTGCAATATATAACATTTTATCTAAGGATGCTTGATCAGGCCATTTATTATGGTTTTGCAAATATGTTTGTGCAATATCCGGTCTACGATTCAAAATATCTAACAGCAAAGACTCAACAATTATACCGCACATAATAATTTTGATCTTAGGCACGGGTAAGTCACGTGCCATTCCTAATTCTTTTAAGTCACTTTCAATACTATCCCTTAATTTTGGTTCTTTAATTAATTCTAATACCCCTTTCACTTCATCAAAAAACAGCGTGTTACCTACTTGAGATATTTCTGGTTTAATGTCTGTGGTCATTTCTTGTTTCTTATCATCCTCTTCTTTTTTA
>JAHJLF010000079.1 GCA_018821925.1 Candidatus Edwardsbacteria bacterium | reverse complement strand
CTCTTCCAGATATGCCCTTCGCAGGATCTTTTCCATCTCCCGTATCAGACAGTCTTCGCAGATAATCTCGCTATTCATGCCGTTCATATATTTATCCACCAACCGGCCCAGCCCTTCGATTAGTTCATCATCTGTTTCTGTCAGCATGAAGATATCGCTCAAGTCTGCCAAGGCATAGTCAAGACAACTATTCTCTATGGATTTTATCAATACCTGCTCGATACTTGGCGGGAAACGCAAAGACATGCCTTCGATCGCATCCTGATATGATTTGCCATCAACCATGTTTTGATACCATGATCGAATGGCGTTGCTGGCGGGATTATTTTGCTGTTCGGAATATTTATTTAAAATCAGTAGCAAACCTTTTTGGGTTGCCAAAGAATTGGCCTGAATAATAAATTCTTTACATTCCGTTATTTCAAGAACACTCATTTGATTTTAATTTATTTTTATACTTTATTAAGCTCCCGCTCCAACTGCTGGAGCTTGAACATCTCGTAATACCTGCCCTTCAGGTCCAGCAACTCCTGGTGCTTGCCCTGTTCGGCTATCTGCCCCTGCTCCAGCACTATAATCAGGTCGGCGTCCTGGATGGCAAATATCCGGTGTGAGATGACGATGGCCGTCCGTTTTGAGAACTCAGCCGATAACTGATTCAATATCCGCCGCTCGGTATCGGCATCCACCGCCGACATAGCGTCGTCCAGAATCATTATCGGGCGGTCCATCAGCAGGGCCCTGGCCAGCGCCACCCGCTGTTTCTGTCCGCCGGAAAGGGTCACTCCCCGCTCGCCCACCATTGTTTCGTAGCCGTTGGGAAAGGATAGTATCTCTTTATGCACTGCCGCAATCCTGGCCGCCCTCTCGATCTCGGAGGTGTTTTTCCGATCCGGGCGGCCGAAGGAGATGTTCTCGCGAATGGTGTCGGAAAATAAAAAACTGTCCTGGGGAACAAAAGCCACCTGGCCCCGCAATGACTCCATGGAATAATCGGAGATATCCCGTCCGTCCATAAGTATCTTCCCGCTTTGGTGCTGGTACAATCTGAGCAGTAAATTAACGACGGTGGACTTTCCCGAACCAATGGCCCCGGTGATGCCTATCAACTGTTGCGGCTCTATTTTCAGGGATATCTCCTTCAGGGCCGGCAAGGACTTGCCGTTATAAAAGAATGTGACATTCTCAAACTCCAACCGGCCCTGGGTTCTTTTAAGCCTTTGACATCCCGGCCGGTCGGCGATCTCGGGCCTGGTGGCAAAGATCCGGTTGAGCCTCCCCTGCGAGGCCGCCCCGCGCTGGAACACGTTAATGGCCTGGCCGATGGCGATCATCGGCCAGATAAGTATTCCCAGATAGGCCGAGAAGGCTACGAATTCGCCCAGAGAGACACTGCCGAATATCACCATCTTCCCCCCGGCCAGAAAAGTTATTCCCTGGGAGAGCGAAGCGATGAACATTATGACCGGAAAGAACGCGCCCCATACTTTGACCAGCTTCATGTTCTTGGCATAATAATCCCGGCTGGATTCCCGGAACCGCTGTTTCTCAGGCTCCTCCTGCACGAAGAACTTTACCACCCGGATGCCGGAGATATTTTCCCGGACCCTTTCGGTAAGCTCCGAGAAGGAGGCCTGGACGTGCTCAAAACGTTTTCTGATCATCTGTCCGAAGAAGGCCACTATCAGGCTTAAGAAAGGAAGCGGGATCAGGGCATAGAGCGACAGCCGCGGAGAGATATGGAACATCATATAGAGGGAGGCTATGCCCAACACCACGATGTCGGTCAGGATCACCATGCCGAAACCCAGCGCCATCCGCACTGCGTTGATATCGTTGGTGGCGTGGGCCATCAAGTCGCCGGTCTTGTGGTCGTCAAAAAATGAAAAATCCAGGAACGCCAGATGCGAAAAAAAATCCTGGCGCAATTCCCGTTCTATGCGGCGGGCCGAACCGATGATGAAGTACCTCCAGAAGAAGCGCCCCGCGCCCATCCCCAGGGCGATGGCGATTATCCACCAGCCATATGCCAGGATCAATGACAGCGTGGCGGTGCCGCCGGCCAGGGCATCGATGGTCAGCTTCAGCACCTGAGGAATGAACAACTGCAGGATGTCAACCGCAATCAGAGCCAGCAGACCGGCCATGATCTTCCACTTGTGGCGTCCGACGTATTTTTTGAGTTTTAACAGTTCTTTCATTTATAACGATATTAAGATAATGACATGAACAGATATTATAAGTTATATCAAATTGCAAAGTCAAGCAAACATCCGATCAGTGCCAGGATTTAATTTAGACAATAAAAAGCGTCCCGGCATAACCGGGACGCTTGAGCACACCTGATTTTTCAATCAGTTATTTTTTCTTCTTCTTGACAACTTTCTTGGTGGCTTTCTTGACGGCTTTCTTCTTTACTGGCATGTCGATCTCCCTTTAAATGTTATTTATTGTTTTGAAGCACTCATGCTAGTCACGCAATTATTTTTTCTTTTTAGCAACCTTCTTTACTGCCTTCTTT
>JAHJLF010000078.1 GCA_018821925.1 Candidatus Edwardsbacteria bacterium | reverse complement strand
TAATAAATATTATGTAAACTATCAATATTGCTTATTACGCAAGGGTTTATAATGCAGATTCTCCACCCAAATAGCCTCAATGACCACTCCCTCCTTGATTCCGGCGGCGGCCGAAAGCTGGAACGCTTTGCCGGTTATCTGGTATCCCGGCCTGAGCCCGGCGCCATATGGAACAAAAAGCTTTCGGCTGATCATTGGAACCAAGCTCAGGCGGTCTTCATCGAGACCGGCAAATGGCGGCAAGTTTCGCCTCCTCCCCGGCCCTGGCTTTTCAGGTACCAGGATCTGACCCTGGAACTCAAGCTGACGCCTTACAAGCACACAGGAGTCTTCCCGGAACAGGCCGTCAACTGGGACTGGGCCTCGGATCTGATCACCAAAAGCCAACATAAGCCAAGCATTCTCAATCTGTTCGCCTATACAGGGGCGGCCACTTTGGCGGCGGCCGCAGCCGGGGCCAGCGTCTGCCACGTGGATTCCTCACAGCCGGCGGTCAAATGGGCCAAACGCAACCAGGAACTGAGCAATCTGGCCGATAAACCTATCCGCTGGATGGTGGATGACTGCCTAAAGTTCGCCGAACGCGAGGCCAAGCGGGGCGTTAAATATGACGGTATCATCATGGACCCACCGGCCTTTGGCCGTGATACCTCGGGCAAAACTTTCAAATTCGACCGGGATCTTCCCAGGCTTTTGAACATCTGCTCCAACTTGTTGCCGGACAATCCGTTATTTTTCCTGATCAATGCCTATAATGTGGGGCATTCGCCCCAAGCCATCAAGAACCTGCTGGCCGACATTCTGCCGGCAGAGCGGATCCAGTGTGGTGAACTTCATTTGAGCAATGATGATATCTCTATGCCGTGCAGTATATTTGCCAGATTTAGTTAAATTAGTTATTTAACTAACCAAAAAGCCCGGTCTTATAAAGACCGGGCTTTTATTATTTTATTTAACAGCTTTAAAATACGTAGGTTGCGATAAGTTTGGCACTCACACCGCTTAACTCTAAAGGCAGTGGTAAATCTTGGTCTTTGGCATGATCATAATATTCGTAAACATCATTTACGTGATCCGGCTCATGGCATTCCTTGATGATCAAATGATCCACTTTGCCCATCCTGTAGCCTATTTCGGCGCTGATATTGAACATCGGCAGGGCCACCAGATCCAACCCGCCGAGGATGCCGAAGGTGGCGGCGCTACCCTCGGAGTTCCAGTAATGGTTCCACACATTCGGCCGGACCTCGCTGACCTCCGTTCCGGCCCAAACATTGCCCACCGAGACCCCGGCCTTGCCCTTAAGCACCATTGGGACTATGGGCATGGAGTACTGCACGAAGAAATCCACCGGCATCAGTTTGACCTTGTAGGCATGCTGGTCTATCAGGTTGTCCTCTATCCATTCCTTGCTGTTGCTCCAATATCCCAGGTCCACCCCGCCGCCCAATCCCATGGGCAGGCCCAGCTTGATCTGTCCGCCGACTATGGCGGCCGAACCGAAGGCCGTCTGGTGGTCCCAAAGCAGTACCTGTTCGTTGATGGTGGTCAGCGCCGGATTATACAATCCGACATACGGTCCGACTGCGATCTCCAAACCCGGCAAAGCATGGGCGTTTAAAATCAATAATGACAATATTGATCCAATTAATAATATTTTCTTCATCCCTGTTCTCCATTAATGTAAGTTTATTGAACTATATACATGATAAATGAAAATGCAACACTTTGTCAACAAAATATTTAAAGAATTTCCAACCGTTTCCAGTAAGAATAGTAGTTGATCATTTTATTACTCATTTCAGTTTTTTCACTTTGCTTTCAATCAACTTTCTGATCTTCTGATACGATGGCGGCGGGCCGGTGTTGACCTGCCTGCCGTCTATGAACAGGGCATCGGATATTCCCCATTGCAGAAATGTCTGCCGGTCGAAGGTGTCCACTGTATTAAACGCAATTTTATCGCCGAACTCCCCGGCGGCTCGTTTGGCCCTCTCGTGGGTAAGGTTCTGGGCCGGGCACCAGCCGTTGATGAACGAGGTGACCGTAACCACCCCGGGCGTCTTCTGCGGCTTGGCCTTCTGTTTGATCCATTTGGGGGCTTGGGCATCGGCAGAGAAAGGCTTCCAGACCAGCTGGCTGATGCCGTCCCGGTCGGCCTTCTTGTAGCTGTGTTTCTTGAACCAGGCGGCCTTCATCCAAAAAGGCAGCATCAGGCCCCAGGCCGCGATCCCCTTGGCGCCCAGACTTTGGACATCATCCTCGGCCGCCTTCAATAAGGCCTTCCCCATCCCGGCCTTCTGAAAATTTCCGCGCCCCTGCTTATATCCGTGCACCCAGATACAGTTGATAAAATAAAGGTCATTTCCGTCGGCTGTCGATCGCTCGATGGGCAGATACTGGATCATACCGCCTGCCTGCCCGTTATCATCCACCGCCAGCTTGACCCGAAGGCCATGGTCCTTCATTCTGCCGTACCATTTTTCCTTATGGTTCCCGGCCTCTTTGATCTCGTCGGACCAATCCTCCAGGCAGAGAAAATACGATTTAAGATTTTCCTGGTTTAGGTCTATCACCTGCATGTTTCTCTCCTTATCACAACAGGATTGATTGCCCGGTGCATTTCAGCCGGAAGTTTGTTATCCCAAAGGGTTTTCGAGGCAGCACAAGTTGAAGGATGATTTCTGGTCACCCATTCGGCTTGTCAGGGTGTAAGCTATTCTCAGAGCCTGCACTGAGACAACTGTTATATTACCGATGAAGTGGTGACAGTAGTTAGATATTAGTTTATAATTTGGGCAGAATAAAGTCAAGAAAAATAAAAAACCCGCATTGCTGCGGGCTGACCCCTCCCCACTATCCCCAAATTGTCACCACTTCGAAAGTTTGATTTTTGCCAACCTCAGTGCAGGCTCCGGGACCTCTACCCGCCCAGCAGATTGAACGGGTGGCAAGGGATCTGTCATTGCGATAAGACTGCATCGCCTTCCTAATGAAGCAATCCAGTTTGTTATTCTCGTCCCGCATCGCGTGCGGGATAAACTCCGGTGGGAATCCAGAAATTTTAAACAATCTCACCCCTGCCCACTTCGGCTGGCATAAATTCGGGCATTACTCAGTGCAGGCTCTCTCCTAACGCATTAGGAGAGGGAACTATTAAAACTTACAACTGCCGCCGCCCTTCTTCTGGTAATACTGCTGGTGGTAATCCTCGGCCCGGTAGAATTCGCCGGCCTGGGTGATCTCGGTTACTATCGGCTTGGAATATTTGTGCGACCTGTCCAGCTTTTCCCTGGAGGCTATGGCTGTCTTCTGCTGTTCCGGCGTGGTATAAAAAATAGCCGAGCGGTACTGCGAGCCTACGTCCGGGCCCTGGCGGTTGGGCGTTGTCGGGTTGTGGTTCTCCCAGAAGACCTTTAAAAGATCGTCGTAGCTGATGACCGCCGGGTCGTAGGTTATACGGATGGCCTCGGCGTGGCCGGTGGTGTCGGTGCAGACCTGCTTGTAGGTGGGATCCTTGGTGTGGCCGCCGGTATAGCCAACCTCGGTG
>JAHJLF010000077.1 GCA_018821925.1 Candidatus Edwardsbacteria bacterium | reverse complement strand
CCTGACCTCGGTTATCAATTCCCCGGAGCGGTAGGTACGGTCGATCACCGCGCCGGTCCTGACGTTCTTCAATTTTGTCCGGACAAAAGCTCCGCCCTTGCCGGGCTTGACGTGCTGGAACTCCACCAGGTAAAACAAAACCCCCTCTATATTCAGCGCCATGCCGGTCCTGAAATCTGCTGTGGATGCCAAAACTTACCTCCTTGATTGTGTCCGTTCTATGCTTTGATGGTTATTAATTTTTTGGTCGATCTGCTCAATATCCGGCAGCCCCCCTTGGCGACCACCACCAGGTCCTCGATCCGCACTCCGCCCCATCCCGGCAGGTAGATGCCCGGCTCGACGGTGACAATGGAATTCTCTGGGAGGGGGTTTTCGGACTTCATGCCCACCCCGGGAGCCTCGTGAACCGCCAGACCCACGCCGTGCCCCAGACCGTGTCCGTAGTATTTACCATAGCCGGCATCATTGATGATTTTACGGGCGGCCAGATCGGCCTCCCGGCCTTTGACTCCGGCCTTGACGGCCTTTAGCCCGGCGGCCTGAGCTTTGGTGACGATATCGTATATCTTAAGGTGCTTTTCGGATGGTTTGCCCAGACACACCGTCCGGGTCATATCAGAGTGATAGCCCTGGAAAATGGCCCCGAAATCCAGCACGATGAAATCGCCTTTTCGCACCTTGCGCTCGCCGGGCTGGGCATGGGGCAACGCTCCGTTGGGCCCCGAGCCCACTATGCTGTCGAACGAGGGGTTGGTGGATCCCAGCATCTTCAAGGTATGGTCCAACTGGGCCGCAATCGTTTTCTCGGTCAGGCCGGGTTTGATGAATTTTATTATTTTGGCAAAGGCCAGATCAGCTATCTGGGCGGCCCTGGCGATCTTCTGGATCTCATCGCTGGTTTTCACCTGGCGCAGATTTTCGGCCATCCCGCTTACCGGGATGAATTTCTTCTTGGGGCCCAGTTTCTGCAGCTGCAAAAACTGGGCATAGCTTAGGTTCTGTTCCTCGATGCCGATCTTTTTGGCTTTTACAAAGGCAGGCAGGCGGGAGAGCTCCTCCAGCAGACTGTTGACGATTATGGTGGTCCTGGCGTTCTTGACCTCCTTGGCCGATTGTTCCTTATACCTGAAATCGGTCAAAAAATCAGCCCCCCGGGGATTCACCAGCAGCATCCCGGAACTGCCCGAATATCCCGCCAGGTACCTGATGTTAAGCAGATTGGTGAACAGCATGGCATCCAGCTTCTTCAGACGCAGGGCTTTTTTAATGTTATCGATACGGTTGTTGACCATTAAGTGTAACTCCTAAATATTTCATCAGCGGAGGTGGCCCGCCCCCGTGGTTCTTTTAAAACTATCGCCGTCAGGATATGGTTACTTTTGGATCTGTGACAGCCAGGACTGAAAGCTGCTTACCGTATCATCGTCATCGCTGCTGCTGGTTTTCTCCGCAGGTTTGGCTTCGGCCACAGGCTGGGACGGCTCGGCGGCCGGAGCGGCCTCCTCCGGCTGGGACGGGATTGTCCCGGCATCGTTGAACAGGGCGCCGAAATCCATGCCCGAATCATCCCCGGAGGGCTCCGGAGTTTTCTCCTCTGCCACGGGAGCGGCGGCCGTTGAGGGTTCTATCTCCTGGGCAGGAGCCGGCGCAGAAATTTCAGAAATGACCGGTTCGGTCACAGGTTCTTCCTTTTTATCGGGCGAGCCGAACAGTTGGGCAAAGGGATCGTCGACCGGTGCGGCTTCAGGCGTTGGCTTAAGTTCCTCGGCCGGCGCCGGCAGTTCAACTTCCGTCACGACTGGAGCAGGCTTCTCTTCGGTCTTTTCTGCCGCCGCTTCCATTGGTGCCTCTATGGGCTCGGCAATGGCCGGGGCTTCTTCCGGATAGGCCTTCTCCAAAAGCTCATCCATCCGGTTCTTATATTCCTCATTATCCGGCTGGGCGGCGACCAGTTCCTTGTAAATATCTATGGCCTTCTCCAGAAAACCCTGCTGAACATAGATCTCGGCCAGGGTGCTGGTGGGGCCCTGGGGTTCGGCTTCTGTGGCCTCCGGCTCTGGTTCGGAGGGAACGGTCATGACTTCTGCCACAACCAACGGGGCCTCGGTTATTTCCGCTTTCGCTTCTTCTGTAACCGGAATCGGCTGATGAGTGGTTTCAACTTCCGCAACGGGATCTTCGTTTAACACTACCGGCAAAGCGATCTCCGGCGATTCCTTCTCGGCGGCCTTTTCCTCTTCAGCCAGCAGGACCTCGGGCATGGCGGGCATCTCCTGAGCAGAAGCTTCGATCACCGGCTCAGCCGGCGCAATTATCGGCTCGGCCATCGGTGTTTCGGCTGGTGTCGTTTCGGCAGCCTCGGCAACCGGCAGGGCGGCTGGTTCGGGCTCGGCCGGAGCGGCTTCCGCCTGTGGCTCGGGCTGTTTCAAGCTTTTAAGGTTAGTTATTTTTTCCGCCAGCTCGGCATCGGACGGCTCCATATCCAGGACCATCTGGTAATACTTCAGGGCCTCGGGATACATGTTCTGTTTTTCATAAGTCTCGCCCAGCAATTTATAGCCCACCAGGCTCTGCATATCGTTCTTGATGGTCAGCTCGAATTCCTCCCGGGCCAAGGCGTACATTCCCTTGGCCAGATAACAGCGGCCCAGTATCAGATGGGCGGTGGCATAATTAGGATGGTTCTCCAGACCCCTCTTGGCCGTGTCTATCGCTTCATCAAGAAGACCCGATTTCCGGTAGGCATCGGCCAGCTGGGCAAAGACCCTCGATTTGGGGTCAGCCTGCAGTTTTTCGCTGAGCTGTTCGATCTCCGGAGAAAGTTTTATGTTTTCCTGGGCCATATCCATAACTCCATTTAGTTTACGAATTGATAAGTGGGGATCAATGGGCCGAATAAAATCTAAGTCATAGTGATATTATATGCTTACCGGTCTGGTTTGTCAACATTTTTCGCCCGATATAGCTTGCCCAAGATCAACCTGATATCCCTTTAATTGACCTGCCGAAGGGCGGCCGGATAACCCCCCTTTCGGTGATCATGGCGGTTACCAGCTTGCCGGGGGTGACGTCGAATGACGGGTTGAAAACAGCTATCTTTTCGGGAGCGATGCGGCATCGGCCGAACTGCCTGACCTCATCGGGCTTTCTCTGCTCGATGGGGATCCGGCTTCCGTCAGACAAAGCGACATCGAAGGTCGAAAGCGGCGCAGCCACGTAGAAGGGAACGCCGTGATAACGGGCATTGACCGCCAGGCTGTAGGTGCCGATCTTATTGGCAAAATCCCCGTTGGCGCATATCCGGTCGGCCCCCACTATGGCGCAGTCGATCTTACCCGCCGCCATGAGAGAGGCCGCCATGTTATCACAGATCAGGGTGGCCGGGATCTTCTGCCGGCTCAGCTCCCAGGCCGTCAGCCGGGCCCCCTGAAGCAAGGGGCGGGTCTCATCGACGTAGACCGATCTTACCCTGCCCGTTTTGTGAGCGGTGGAAATGATGCCCAGAGCGGTCCCGATCCCCCCGGTGGCCAGCGCCCCGGTGTTACAGTGGGTGATGATCACCGAGTTCTTTTTAATCAGCTCCGCCCCGTATCTGCCGATCAGACCGCAGGTCACGGCATCATCATGGTGGATACCCTGTGCGGCCTGCAGTAGCATCTTCTTAAGCGCTTCGGCCTTGACGCCGGACTTGATAAGGGAATTGAACCGGGTCTCCATCCTGCCCAAAGCCCAGAAAAGATTGACCGCGGTGGGCCGGGTCCTTTTTATCCTCAGATAACTCTTCCGGAAATCGGCCGAGATATTTTTTGTTTTGGAATGCCAGATGCCAAGCACCAGGCCATATGCCCCGGCAATCCCAATCAGCGGAGCGCCCCGTACCGCCAGCCCTTCGATGGCCACCGCTAGTTGTTCTACTTTTTTACAGGCCAGATATTCGGCTTTCAGCGGCAATCGCCGTTGGTCCAATAATTTTATCGTGCCGTTCTGCCAGGCGATGACTTTTTGCATCTCAAATATTCCATTCTCTGTATCATCTTATCCAGTTTGACCAGGGGCAGCCCCATCACATTGAAGTAGCAGCCGTCTATCCTCTCCACCAGCAGCGAGCCCAGTCCCTGGATCCCGTAGGCCCCGGCCTTGTCCATCGGCTCGCCAGTGGCAATGTATTTATTTATCTCCGGAAGGGACAGCTTGCGGAACTTGACCCTGGTCATCTCATGGCCGGTGAGTTTTATTTTCCTTGCCGGATCATACAGGCAGAGGCCGGTATATACCTGGTGCCACTGGCCGGATAAGAGTTTGATCATCCGCAGGGCATCCTTTTCATCCGCCGGCTTTCCCAAAACATGGTGGCGGTAGGCCACCACCGTATCCGCCGCCAGGATCAGGCGGGTGCCGAAGGATGCCCGCCATTTTTTCCCCAAGAACATGGCCTTTTGTTCGGCCAGGTATTCCGCTATCTTTTGGGGGTCGGAGAAACCGCAGTTCTCCTCATCCACCTCGGCTGGTTTGATGATGATATCCGCCCCCAGCCCCTCCAACAGGGCCTTGCGGCGGGGCGAGGCCGAGGCCAGCAACAAAGCCGGCCAATTCATGAAGTTTGATATCTTGGCCAAACTGCCCTGGCGCTCACTTTATATTCAAATTGTTTATCGGACGAATTACGGTAAAGATGGTAACCACAACAGGCGATCATGGCGGCATTGTCGGTGCAAAGCTCCCGCCCGGGAAGTATCATGGTTTTTTTCTCCCGCTCGGCAAATAACTGGAGTTTACCCCGCAAGGCTCCGTTGGCCGCCACACCCCCACCCACCGTCAGGGTTTGGCAGTTCGTCAGGAGTGAGGCCCTTCGCAGCTTTTCTATCAGCACTTCAAATACCGCCTCCTGAAAACCGGCGCAGATGGAGGAGGTCTCCTCTTCCGAAAGAGCACCGGCCCCCCGGCTCTGCAGGTAATTAAGCACCGACGTCTTCAGGCCGGAGAACGAAAAATCCAGGCTGTCCTGCCCCAACAGGGCCCGCGGAAATTTCACCGGCTTGATCTTATTTTTCGCCGCCTGGCTTTCTATCAGCGGACCGCCGGGATAGCCCAGCCCCATCATCTTGGCGGACTTATCGAAAGCCTCGCCGGCGGCATCGTCCAGGGTCTGGCCCAGCAGGGATATTTTTTGATCGCGGTCCATGTAAAACAGCGAGGTATGTCCGCCGGAGACCGCCAGTGCCACCAGCGGCAGATCAAGATCCGGCCGGCTTAAAAAAGCGGTATAGATGTGGCCAGCCACGTGATTCACCGGAACCAGCGGTTTTCCCAGGCTCATGGCCAGTCCCTGGGCGTAGCTGTACCCCACCAGCAGGGCCCCGGCCAGGCCGGGTTTGTTGGTGACCGCTATCAGATCGAGTCGGCCATGGTCAATCCCGGCTTTGGTCAAAGCTTCCTCCGCCACCTGGGATACCCGGTTCAGATGATCCCGGGCCGCCAGCTCCGGCACCACCCCGCCGTATTGCTGGTGGATCAGCTGAGAATAGATCACGTTGCTTAAAACGATCTTTCCGTCCTGCACCAGACTGGCCGAGGTCTCATCGCAGGAGCTCTCGATCCCCAGTACCATCATCGGATGTTGACCTCGAAATCCTTGGGACTGGCGGCGATCAGCACCAGTTTATCCGGCAATTCGATGGTGGCCTGCAGCTGGTGCTTGCCCGGCGGGAGATCCTTCAGGTCAAGGGTTATTTTCAGGTCGGATTGTTTTGAAGCGTCCAGAATATTTCTGGGCCCGGACACCACCAAGTCTATGGTGCCGGGGGCGAAACTGACCAGGTAGTCTCTGCTCCGGTTGATAACCGATAACGGTATGTTTTTAAACACCCGCTCCCCGCTCTTCTCAAACCGGAGAAATACATCGATGGATTCGGGGCTGACTGCGAAAAGGCAGGAATCCGGTAGCATCAAAGCCGACCTTACCAATGTTCCTTCCGAAAAGCCCTCAACCCTTATGGGGGCCGAATAAATGGCATCCAGCATCTCCAGCTGCCGGGCCGGCCCTTTCAACAGAGCCGAAGCCGGTTCATACCGAATGCTGTCGGAAAGCACGAACCCGTCCGCCGGGTCGCCCACCAGGTCAAGCAGGATGTTGACTACTTTCTCGGTTTGGCGATCCAGGTTTATTTCCATTTCTTGGTCCAGGAACTGAACCGACCGGACCTTGAGCCGGAAAGGCAGAACCAGGTGATTCGGGGTAAGCTTAACCTTGAATTTTTTGATCTGGCGATTCTCGGCATCGATCACCACAGTCGGTTTTTTGAACTGAAAAGCGACCAGGTCCTTTCCCCTGGCCTCGATGTCGCAGGTCACCGAAGGCAGGCACCGGGCCAGGGAATACCCCGGGGGGATATTTTTGACCTCCACCGGGCAATGAAAGGTAAGTTTATAATATCTTTCGGTGGAGGCATACAACCACAGGGTAACAGCCAGCACCAGTGATACTATCCTGATATCCAGGTTTCTGAATATTTTATATTTATTCCCAGTAATCTTCATTTATTTTACAAAATCCTTTTCCACCAGATCGCAGATGGCGTGCTCGGCCATCAGCATGGATTCCTGGATTCGGAATGTTTTATCTCCCGCAGCCTTTATGCATACCCGGCAATATTTCCCCAAGGTGCCGGAAGCCGGGCCGGTCAGCCCGACAACAACCAGCCCCATTTTCTTAGCGGCTTTAGCCGCTTCGATAACATTGGGCGACCTCCCGCTGGTGGTGATGGCCAACAGTACATCCCCTTTTTTGCCCAAGGCTTCCACTTGGCGGGAAAAAACCGTGTCGAAGCTATGGTCGTTTGCCTCGGAGGTGATGATCGAGGAATCGGTGGTCAGGGCGATGGCTGGCAGGGCCTTCCTTTCCTTAAGAAAGCGGACCACCAGCTCGGCCGCAATATGTTGGCTGTCGGCGGCGCTTCCCCCGTTCCCGCAGATTAAAAGTTTTTTGCCTTTTTTAAACGCGCCGGCAATAATATCGGCCGCTTTGATTATATCAGCCGCTGAATTTTCCGCCGTATCGATAAGGGCCTGGGCGCTTTTCAGCATTTCCCGCCGCAATTGAGCCAAGGTGATATTTATATTTTTCATATATCCTTTACTGTTATTTGATATACCCAGTTTCCTTGAGATAATCCTTTAAACCTTCCTCCCAGGGCCTTAATGTTTCCCCGAAGGTCCTCTCCCAGCAAAAATTTCGTAAAACAGAAAAGGCCGGGCGCTTGGTGGGGGTGGGATAATCGGACGAAGAAATAGACAGAACCTCGGCTTTAGTCCCGGAAAGTTCCACTGCCCTTTTGGCAAAATCGAACCAACTGCAGGCGCCGGAGTTTGACAGATGATAGGTGCCGTATTTATTGCTGGAGATCAGCCTGGCGATGGCCCGGCAAAGGTCTCTGGCATAGGTGGGCGACCCCACCTGGTCATTGACCACTTTTATCGTTCCGGTCTCCCGGGCCTTGGCCAGTATGGTGCTGACGAAATTCCTGCCCTGTTTCCCGTACAGCCAGGAAGTGCGGACGATGTAGAATTTTTTCAACAGTTCTCTGACGTGATTCTCGCCCTCCAGCTTGGACCTTCCATAATGTCCCAGCGGGTTTGGCTGGTCCCATTCGCAATAGGGTTCGCCCTTGGCGCCGTCAAACACGAAATCGGTGCTGATGTACAGCACGGGAATATCAAGCTGCCGGCAGGCCAGAACCACATTTTTAGTCCCCAGACCGTTGACGGCATAAGCGGTATCGGGATCCTTCTCGCAACCGTCAACATTGGTCATGGCGGCGCAATGGATGATAAATTCCGGATGATATCCAATGATTTTTTTAATGGCCTCTTCACTGGTAATATCAATATCCTGGATATCGATGCCCGTCACCTGATGATCGCCAGCCAGCTCAAGGCACAGGTCGGTGCCCAGCATCCCCTTGGCTCCGGTGACTAAAATCTTCATTTTTTGTTCCTGGCCCTTTGCCCTATGAACTGGTTAACCACCCACAGGTCCTCGATGGATGATCCGGCGTCGCCCCACCAGCCCTTGATGATCTCGTAGGTCATTTGGCCTTTTTTGATGAAGGCGTTGTTGACGTCGGTGATCTCCAGCTCGCCCCGGCCCGATGGCTTCAAGGTCTTCAGGATGTCCCACACCTGGGAGTCGTACATGTAGATGCCGATCACGGCGTAATTGCTCTTGGGATTCCGGGGTTTCTCCACAATGTTCTTCACCAGCCGGCCTTTGACCTCGGCCACCCCGTATTCCCGGGGATTGGCCACCGTCTTAAGGAATATCTTGGCCCCCGAATCCTGTTTCTGAAAATCGCTGACAGCTTTCTTGATGGATCCGTCCAGAATATTGTCGCCCAGCATCACCACCACCTTGTCGTCTCCCACGAAGTGACGGCACAGGCCCAGGGCCTCGGCGATGCCACCCTCGCGTCGCTGGTAGGTGTAATTGATGTGCTTGAGGCCGAACTCCTCGCCGTTTCCCAGCAGACGAAGGAAATCTCCGGCCGCATTTCCCCCGGTTACCAGCATGATGTCCTTGATCCCGGCTTGCACCAGGGTCTGGATGGGATAGTAGATCATGGGCCGATCGTACACCGGGAGAAGATGCTTGTTGGTGATGCTGGTCAGCGGGCGGAGCCGGGTTCCCAGCCCGCCGGCTAAAATTACGCCTTTCATATGGAGCCTTTCTGATAATATTATTTTTACTTTACCACGGAAACACGGAATTTATTACTTCGGCGGATAAATAGTACAATGTGTCATTCCCGCACTTCATTGCATTCAGCATAAACTCCAGCGGGAATCCAGGCCTGGATGCTATTTTTCAATGGCATGACAAAAAGAACGTTCATAAACAGGTAAGGTTTATTGATCTATTACCCGCCGAAGTAATAAATTCAATTCAGTTCCGTAACTTTCGGCATTTAGTGTTTCCGTGGTTAGTCCTTATAATGAATGGCTCTGGCAAAACTGCCAATGATATCTTTCTGCATTTTTCCTTCCAGCACATTCCCGATGACCACAGCGGTGGCTCCGGCCCGGGCTTTTATCCCGGCGGTCTCGGGATCCTTTATCCCCCCGCCCACCACCACCGGCAGATCGGCATACTTGGCCACTCCGCTGATCATCTTCTCCGATACCGGCGACAGGGCGCCGCTGCCGGCATCCATGTAGATGAGCTTCATGCCCAGATATCTGGCCGCCAGGGCGTGAACCATTGCGATGTCCGGCTTGTCATGTGGGATGGGAATCGAATGGCTCATGTAAGTGGCTGATGTCAGTTTTCCGGATTCTATCAACATATAGCCGGTGGGAATCACCTCCAGCCCGGAGCGTTTGACCATCGGGGCGGCCTTGACCTGCTCCTCTATCAGCAGGTTGGCGTTGCGCCCGCTGATCAGCGAGAGATACAGCAGGGCATCGGCCTCTTTGGTCACCTGATAGGCGCTGCCGGGGAATATCACTATCGGCCGTTTGAAATTTCTTTTCAATGCTTTGGCAATAAGACTGATCTGATCCGACATCAGCAGGCTGGTGCCCAGGAAAACGGCATCCACCCCTTCATTCTGGAATATGCCTCCCAATTTCACGGCCTGGGCCGGCTTGACCTTGTCGGGATCCACCAGCACCACAAAAGCCGCGCCCTTGGCTTTGGCGGTCTTTAATAGATAATCGTAGAACATAAAATTTCCTTTCAACCTCACCCCTACCCCTCTCCTAATGCTTTAGGAGAGGGAAAAAAAGAGGTCAGGTCAGCGCCCCGGTGGGGCAGACTGTTACGCACTTTCCGCAGGAGATGCATTTATCTTTGTCAATCTCCAGGCCCCAGCCGTGAAGAATGATGGCCAGCGCCGGGCAGATTCCGGAACATAAGCCGCAATTTCCGCAGAGTTGTTTGTGAATGGTGATCATCCGAGTTGTATTATTATCACTCATCTTTGATCTCAATATCCAGGAAGTTTATCTGACACCTCAACTCGAAACAAGGTACACCTTGGTCCTCTTCGGCTGAGCAGAGGTATATTTCATTCCGTTTGATCTTGAAACCAAAAATTAAATTGATGGTTTCCATCTCTTTGGTGTGCTGATCGATCTTATAGCCCACAACGTTGCGAAATGTTACTCGACAGCGTACCGCGGTTTTCGCGTGACGTGTTCCAGTAAAAATCGACTTACCAGTAATGGGGAAACGATTTAAAGGGAATGTGACCGTTCGCGCCTCAGGGTCGTGCTTCACGTCAGCGACTCGCAAAATCGCATGGTTCGCCATGAACCCCACAGCTTCAAGCACAGTTACTGGCAGTTCATCTGCATGGATTCTCAAATTCATTTTAATATGCTAACAGCTTTATAAACCTTGTGCAAATTCGTGTCCTTCGGGAACCAGCGTTTTGATCAAGGCAATGTGCCAATCTCAGAATGACGATTACCGGACTAAGTGAAAATGGTCCCCTCTATTTTCCCCATCTGCTCCTTCAGCTTCCCGTCGTCCTTGCCGCCCACCTGGGCCAGCTGTGGCCGGCCGCCGCCCTTGCCGCCGGTGATCGCGGCGATCTGCTTGGCGATATCACCGGCCATATATTTCTTGGCCTTGACCAGATGGTCCCCCACCGCGATAGTGAACCCGAACTTGCCGTCGTCCGTACTGGCCAGAATTATGACTCCGCCCGGCAGTTTCATCCGCAGCTTGTCGGCCATCTCCCGCATGTCGTCCTGGGAAAGGCCATCCAGCAGTTTGACCAGCAATTCAACATCTTTGACTTTTTTAACCTCTTTAACCAACCCTTCGACCATACCACCCTGCTGCTGTCTGGCCACATCCTTCTTGGCCTTCTCCAGAGTCTTCAGCTCCTCCATCTGGGCATTGAGCTTCTTGACGATGTCCTCGCGGTTGGCCTTAAGCCGGTCCTGGATTTCGGACACCAGCAGCTGATCCTGTTTGATCTGCTGGTAGGCGGCCTCGCCGGCCACGGCCTCGATCCGCCGCACCCCAGAGGCGATGGCTTCTTCTTTTATTATCCGGAACAGCCCCAGCTCGCCGCTGTTTTTAACATGAGTGCCACCGCACAGTTCTTTGGAGAAATCGCCGCAGGAGATCACCCGGACCTCCTCGCCGTATTTCTCGCCGAACAGGGCCATGGCCCCGGTCTGCTGGGCCTCGGCCAGCTTCATGTGCCGGTCGGCCACCGGAAGGTTGTCCATGATCTTGCGGTTGACTAAGTGCTCCACCTCGTCCAATTGCATCTGGTCCAGGGCGGTAAAATTCGTGAAATCGAACCGCAGGCGCTCCGGGCTGACCATCGAACCCTGCTGTTGGACATGCTTGCCCACTATCTGCTGCAAGGCCGCCTGCAACAGGTGGGTGGCTGTATGGTGCCGGGCGGTGCTCAGTCGTGCCTGCTGGTCTACCGTGGCCGTGATTTCATCCTTGACCTTTATCGTGCCGGAAACGATCTCGGCCTGATGCACCGTGGACCCGTTGAAGGTCTTGACTGTGTTCAGAATCTTTATCCGGCAGTTGGGATTCTCCAAAATTCCCACGTCGCCAGCCTGTCCGCCGCCCTCGCCATAGAACGGGGTGTTCTCCAAGGTGATGTCAACTTTCCGGCCCTTCTCGGCCTGGTCAATGGCCAGTTCTTTGATGAATATCCCGGTGACCTTGGATTTTTGCTCCAGATTGTTATAGCCCACGAAAATGCAGGAGGGATAGTCCACGCTCTTCTGAACAGAGTAGGACACCTCGCCCCGGGCCGCCCGGGCCCGCTCCTTCTGCTGTTCCAGGGCCTTATTGAACCCGTCCAGATCGAGGGTCAGTCCCTGTTCCGTTGCGATCTCCTGGGCCAGGTCTATGGGGAAACCAAAGGTATCGTAGAGTTTGAACAGCACTTCCCCGGGTATGGATTTGTCATTGGGGAGGGTGATGGCCGCGGCCGATTCCAGCAATTTGGTAAGCCCCACCGCAATGGTGGAAACGAAAGTCTCTTCCTCGTTTTTGATGACCATGGCAATGTGTTCGGTCCGGGGCTTAAGTTCGGGATAAGCCTGGCCCATGATATCTATGACCCCCGGCACCAGATTATACAGGAACGGCTCGGTCAGCCCCAGCAGGCGCCCGTGCCGGGCCGCCCGCCGCAGGATCCGCCGGATCACGTAGCCCCGGCCCTCGTTGGACGGCAGCACACCGTCCCCGATGGTAAAGATCAGGGCCCGGATGTGGTCGGCAACCACCCTGAAGGAAACGTCGGTCTGTCCCTGGCCGTAGGTTTTACCCGATATCTTCTCCACCGCCTTGATGACGGGATAGAAAAGATCGGTGTCATAGTTGGAATTTTTCTTTTGCATCACCCGGACGATGCGCTCGAAGCCCATCCCGGTGTCCACATGCTTGCTGGGCAGTTCGGTCAGTTTCCCGTCAGGTCCCCGGTCGTACTGGATGAACACCAAGTTCCAGATCTCCACAAAACGCCCGCAACCATCAACGTTGACCCCGCATATGTGGCCGTCCTTTCCCTCCTTGGGACAGCTGCCCTGGCCCATGTCCATGTGGATCTCGGAGCACGGCACGCAGGGGCCGGTCTCGCCCATCTCCCAGAAATTATCCTTCTCGCCGTGACGGCTGATGTGCGAAGGCTCCATATCGGTCAAGGTCTTCCAAAAATTATAAGCCTCTTCGTCGTTGACGTAGACCGTGGCGTACAGTTTGTCCTTGGGCAGTTTCCAGACCCCGGTCAGCAGTTCCCAGGCCCAGGAGATGGCCTCCTTCTTGTAATAGTCGCCGAAGGACCAGTTGCCCAGCATCTCGAAGAAGGTGTGATGGGTATGGTCCCGGCCCACCTCCTCCAGGTCGTTATGTTTGCCGGAGACCCGCAAGACCTTCTGGCTGTCGGCCGCCCGCTTGTAGCCCCGGTCCTCCAGCCCCAGGAAGATCTTCTTGAACTGGTTCATTCCGGCGTTGGTGAACAACAAGGTGGTATCGTCCGACGGCACCACCGAATCGGACGGCACGATGGTGTGGCCTTTGGATTTGAAGAAATCCAGGAATGATTGACGTATTTGATTTGATGTTTGCATGGGTTTGAATGTTTTTATTTTATTTTGTGCTACGGATCAATCGGACTAAATAGTACTGGTTTTGTTACCGATATTTCGCTTTCAGCATTTCACACTAGTCAAAAATCACCCGGGCAGATTATCCAACAACGGCAAATTAAATTTTGATCCAATTTTGTCATCAGTATATGCTATGAAATTTTGTATATCTAAATTAAGTTTAGATATTTCTTCATACTTGAAACTATAGGAATCACCTACCTTCTGCGACACCAACGGAAATTCCTTTTTGAATTCACTATTAACCATACCCCTATTATGCACAATTAAATTACGTATTTTTATTATGTAATTAATTTGATCAAATGCATCTTGTTTGTCAAATAGAATTACACCTAAACGTTTTTCAAAATAATTTTTTATATTTATAACACCGCCATAGAAAAGCTCCTCAATTTTCTTTTCTGCTAAGGCATTTTTTAATTCATTAATATCATCAAAACTAAGAACAAATTCATAATTGATCGTTTCGTTTGATTTAAGTATTTCTGGCTTTATATTAATCACTTCAGCAAGTATGTCTTTAAAATAAGTTATCAGGTTATCTATTGATCTACTAAACGCCATTTGACAAAAGTAATGCTCATATGATTTACTTTGGGTAAAACTTTCTGCACCGTTTTTTGTTAATAATTTCACTAATTCATTCGACAGTTCATTTTCTTGATCCTGGTATATCCGGGTTAATCTTTCAACAACAAATTCATTATTTGTAGATAAAAGTTCCTCGGCAATATTAATGTATACCATCAATAATTCACAAATTCCTAATTCGGAAGTAAACTTTAAGAATGACAACGTAGCTTTGTCTGGCACATAAGCGCCGTATTTATTTATTATGTGATTGCGCATGTTAATTTATAAAGCATAAAATAATAGTTAGGAACGAAATCTAAGATATCTATAATTAGAAATTACCACAATCAGCACCCTATTTCATTATCCTCTTTATTTCGGCAGCAAAAACAGTATGGTAAAAAAGTGACAGATGCTCCCGGCCAGCACGAATAGGTGCCAGATGGCGTGGTGGAACTTTAACTTGCGCCACAGGTAGAACACCGTCCCCAGCGTGTAGAACAGCCCTCCCACCCCCAGGAACACCAGGCTGGCTGTGTTGAGGTTCGTCAGCAGTGGTTTGGCCACGATCACCACTATCCAACCCATCGCCAGGTATAATAACGTGGACAGCACCGCAAAACGATTCGCCCAAAAAGCCTTGCCCACTATTCCTGCCGCCGCTATGCCCCACACCACGCCGAACACCGTCCAGCCCAGCCGGCCATGCAGGGTGATCAGCGCGATCGGGGTGTAGGTCCCGGCTATCAGAAGAAATATTGCCGAGTGGTCAAAGATCCGGAACAATTGCTTAGCCCGCCCAGCGTAAAAACCGTGATACAGAGTCGACGATAAATAAAGCAACACCAGGGTCGCGCCGTAGATGCTAAAGCTGACTATGTGCCAGGCGTTCCCGGACAGGCTGGCCAGCACCACCAATACCACCAGGGCCGCAATGGCCAGCCCCAGCCCCACCCCGTGCAGGATAGCGTTGGTGGTCTCCTCGCCCGGCGTGTAGCGTTCCACCGAATCTGCATCGGCGTCCCGCACTGCAGTCATTAGCTTGAGCCAGCGCCGGATGGTAGTTTGGATCATTCTAAAATATTTTCCTTCAGCAATGTCTTCAAGACCTTGGATACTACCGAGCCCTCGTACCCCCGGCGAGCCAGAAACCCAGCCAAGCGACGCCTGGCAGTGTCGGCGTCCAGCTTGCGGTAAAGCTTCATCTTTCTCCGGGCCAGGTCCAGGGCCGCAGGGAACTCGTCCACATTGCTTTTATACTCCCGGATGGCCTGGTCAACTATCTCCCGGTCTATCCCCTTGGCAAAAAGCTCCTGCCGCAAACGGACCACGCCGGTGGGCCGGAAGTGCTGCCGGTTCTCGATCCAGTCCCGGGCGAATTTCTCATCGTCCAAAAGCCCCAGCGACAGCAGATCATCTATCACCAGATCAATATCCGCCGGGGAGGCCGCCCTGGCCTTGAGCTTGTCCCTGATGTCCTTGACCGAGCGGCCGCGCAGCGCCAACAGCCGCAGGGCGTAATTCCGGGCTTTATTTATATCCATTATTTAACGTTGCGATACGGTAGTGACACTGTCGTCATACCATTGTTTGACAATCGTATGGTCCTCGTATCTCTAAGCATAACAATCGTACGATTTATTTCCGCCCCCGCTTCTTGGGCTCTTCCTTCTCCTCTTTCTCCGGGTCCTTATCTTCTGTCTTCTGCCCGGCCGGCTGATTGAGCTTGGCCTTAAGTTCGATCTCTATCTTCTGCAACAGATCGGGATTCTGCTTGAGCATGGTCTTGATGTTGTCCCGGCCCTGCCCCAGCCGTTCGCCCTGGTAGGAGAACCAGGCCCCGGCTTTCTCGATGACGTTGTTCTCCACCGCCAGGTCCATCAGGTCTCCGGCGTAGGAGATGCCCTCTCCAAAGATGATCTCGAATTCAGTGTTCCGGAAGGGCGGCGCCATCTTGTTCTTGACCACCTTTACCCTCACCCGGTTGCCGATCATCTGGTCGCCCTGCTTGATGGTCTCTATCCGGCGGATGTCCATCCTGACCGAGGAATGAAATTTCAGGGCCAGGCCGCCCGGGGTGGTCTCGGGGTTGCCGAACATCACCCCGATCTTCATCCGGATCTGGTTGATGAATACGATGCAGGTCTTGGAGCGGTTGGCCACCGCCGTCAGTTTGCGCAGGGCCTGGGACATCAGCCGGGCCTGCAGGCCCATGTGGGAATCGCCCATGTCCCCCTCGATCTCGGCCTTGGGCACCAGGGCCGCCACCGAATCGATCACGATCACATCCATGGCGTTGCTGCGGACCAGGGTCTCGGTGATCTCCAAAGCGTCCTCGCCGGTGTCCGGCTGGGAGATCAGCAGATTGTCCACGTCCACCCCCATGGCCCGGGCGTATTTGGAATCCAGGGCATGCTCGGCGTCTATATAGGCGGCGGTGCCGCCATTCTTCTGGGCCTGGGCCACTATGGACAGGGCCAGGGTGGTCTTGCCCGAGGCCTCCGGGCCGTATATCTCCACCACCCTGCCGCGGGGCACGCCGCCCACCCCCAGGGCATAGTCCAGCGATATGGAGCCGGTGGATATCACCTCCACATTGACCCCGGCGTCGCGGCTGCCCCATTTCATTATGGCGCCCTTGCCGAACTGTTTTTCGATCTGCGATACTGCCAGATCCAAGGCTTTTGCTTTTTCGCCCTCTGCCATTTTCATACTCCTCTCAAAATAATAGGTTTAACCTATTTTAATTTATTTTAGCATATCGTTTTGGGTTGGTCAAACCCCGGAATCTCCTGGCAGGTTGAATGTTTCGGCCGGGCGCAAAGCCACCCCGCCCAGCTTGTCCAGCAGGGGCGTGGCCAGTCCGGCAATGACCGGAGCGAACAGAATCCCCTCCAGCATCAGCCCCTTTAAAGAGAACAGGAATATCAGGATGCCGCAGAGCATTCCGTACCAATACTGCCCCCAGTGCCTGGCCGGGGTTGACATATGGTCGGCGCCCAGCACCCCCAGCGAAAACAGAAAAAGGTTGACCATCCATGACAATTGGAATATTTCCAGCCCCCCGTAAGCCCGGTATTGCAGATAAAGAAAGGTCAGGGGCATCAACAGACCGGCCAGCAATATTCTCCATTTGTAAAGCCGGTTGAGGAATAAAAACGAGAACAGAACCGTCAGCCCTACCGGCAGCCACCCGGAAAGGAAATACAACCGGCCGCTAAAAACGGCCCCCCGCCCGATGAAGTTGTTTAGGCTTGTTTCCCCGCCGAAATAATTGCCCGCCGCCAGGACCAGCAGCGCCAGCACCAGGGGAAAGTTCAGGGGATAGGCGTACTCCCGATCCCTGACGTAGGTTCGCAGCATCCCGCAGACCACCGTCAGTCCGGCCGGGATCAAGCAGCCGATGCCTGCCGGCATCATAAGGTTTATCAGGATGGCATCATTGACGAACCAAAAATCCGTTCTTTTCCGGCGGCCTTTTTTTAAAGCATAGATGTGCCAGACCAACCCCAGGAACAGGGACAACAACAGCGATGATGCCAAGCCCCATCCCCAAAGGTAGAGGCCGAAGCCGGCCAGCGGCAGCAGGGCAATGAATCTGCGGAAGCCCAGCTGTTTCCAGTCAAAGCGGGTACGAATATGGGGCCACAACGATACGTTGAACATCAAAATCAGTTCCTTTTGGTTATAGCTCCGACGAATAAATATCGCAACGTGTCATTCCCGTCCCGCATCACGGTGCGGGATAAACTCCGACGGGAATCCAAGCCTGGATAACCCTCCCCGAGAGACACTGCCGCGTCAACTGCCCTTCATCATCGTTTTGCCTACCTTGATCTGATGCAGCAGATGAATTCGCGACGGGCAGACGAAGCTGCACAGCCCGCACTCCAGGCATGTCCCCAGGCCCAGGGCGGAATATTTGTTCCTTTCGCCGCTGCCGACCGCGGCATAGAGACAGTGGGGGCTTAGGTTCCGGGGGCAGATGTTGGAGCATTCCCCGCAGTTGCTGCATAGGTTGTTCTCCCAGGAAACGTCGTCCTTCATCATGATCACCCCGTCGGTGTCCGGGGTCACCGGCATCTTCGGGCTGTAATAGCTCTGCCCGGTCATCAGCCCGCCCAGGATCAGCTTGATCTTGCGGTAGCGCGACAGGTCGCGCTTGAATATCTGCTCCATGTTTATACCCAGCGGTAGGCGGACATTGGCCGACTGCCCGGAGGTCTGGTCCCAGACGGTGCACAGTTTGGAGACCATCGGCAATCCCTCGATCACCGCCTGCCGGATGTTCCACACCTCCTCCAGGCCGTAGACCCGGGAGCTGGCGGATCCGGGGAAATTATCCTTCAGCAGGCTCATATGACCCTGGGGATATTTGGGCTCCACGATATCCACCGATATATTCACCGCGCTGGTCAACAGCACCTTCATCCGCTCTATCAGATCCGGCATGTCGGAGGAAATGACCACCCTCCCCCGCACCGAACGGTGAACCTGCATCAGGACCCGCATTCCCTCTATCAGTTTCTCCGGGACCTCCCGCAACAGGCGGATATTGCCTGATACCGGCGGCTCCAGGCTCAGGCCGTTGAATATCAGTAGGCCTATATCCGGCGGTTCCTGCAGATCCCTGATCCCGGCCTCCCATATCCGATGGCCCAGATCGCCCCGTGTCTTCTCCCAGTAATTGGGAAACGGCTCCAGCACAACATTCGGCTGATGCTGGGCCTCCGACACCTGCAGATAAATCGTCAGCCGGGGGAAATCAAAATTCTTGGGCCGGGCCACCAGATCGAGAAAGTCCTCCACTCTCTCCACCTGCCCGGCCAGCGGGGCATAAACCGGAAGGCCCTTTGAATTATAGCCGATGGCATCGTAGGCATGGACCCAGTCCCCGGGGAAAACCGAGGCCTTGCCGCCCCGCCACAGGGGTATGGTCAGAAAATCCGGCCGGTCGGAATTTTCTATGGGCTTTTTATAGCAGAACATTTTGGCCGGCCAATGCCAGCCGCCGGTGATGGAATTTTTCATCTATATACTTGATACTTGCATAATCATTTCCTTGATCGGCCTGCCTGCACGAAGCCGTGCTTTTATGCCAAGCGTAGTTAGTGCCTCCGCTAAAGCTATGGCACTCGCGGAAGCCATAATATAAAGCGTAAGCGGACGGCATAGGCAGGCCACAAAAATCATAAAATATTAAAGTTGGCAATCAAAACGTTTTCACCGCGACTGGTTTCGTAAGTTACACTAAAACTAACTTGTTAAGTATAAGACACTATCAAATAAAAGTCAAATAAAAAAGGCGACTTCCAGCAAGCTGGAAATCACCTTTTTTGAGGAAGCTGTTTAAAATTTTTGGTCAACCTCACGTTGGCTAAGCACCACCATCCCGGCGGCATTGGCCAGCCGGGACACCCGGGCCAAGGTCTGGCTGGAATAGAGCACATCGATGCTGCCGGTGATGGAGGTCTGGGTGGCGCCCTGCACCACGATACCCCCCAGCACCCAGGTGGTGCCGCCGGACTGATAATTGCCCTCGATGTAGATCAAGCCCTTGAACGATATGTTTGAGGCGGAATGCAGGTTTCCCAGGACCCACAGGATGCCGTCATGCTGCAGCCCGGAGCCGCCCCCGGCATACATGGTGGTAGTGCCGGGGGACCCCACCCGCACCAGGCCTGTAACCGGATACATATTATTGCCCCAGGGCAGGTTCTTGCAGGCCGTCTCTTCCATTCCCAGCATCTCCCATATCGGATAGATGGGCGAGGTGGAGTTTTCAACAACATCGGGATTGCCCCAGGCCTTGCGGTTGGCGCCGACATTATCAAATGTAGCGTTGGTCTCTATCCCGGGCAAGCAGCCGGCCTGGGTGCAGGTGGCTTTGGGGGCGAGATTGGCAAAACTGTTGGCCGCTATGCCGTGCGAGTCCTCGGCTGCTACGTGCCAGCCATGGGGCTGGGCGGTAGTCAGGGTAAAGCAGTTGGGCGGGCTTAAATTATAGGGGGTGGTCTGCGGATGGTCATGTCCGCAGACGTCGGCATTGCCGTTTCCGGTAACCGGTGCCTTGCTGCTTAATCCGGCCCTGGTCCGGGTGTTAAAACTGGGCACGCTGACCTCGGTCACCATGGTCCGGCGCGAATTGCCCACCCGCCCGGTGGAGATGATCTCCCATATCGGATAGGCGTCAACCGGAGTGGGACTCGTCCTGCCCAGCACCACCATCTCCCGCTTGTAGTCATAAAAGTACACCTCGTCGTTGGTGATGGCGCCGTCGCCGTTCAGATCGATCCTCTTGTAGCGTACCTGCAGGGTGGAGAAGGTGTCGCCCAAAGCGTTGCGGTTGGTGCTGTACTGAAGCGCGGTCCCGGTCTGCAGGGTCTGCGCGTAAACGATGGGACCTTCGGGTGAGCCGCCGGCATCCAGGGTGATGTAGCAGCGCCACTCGGGGTTAAGGGAGCCGCTGGAGATATCCTGGGCGATGCCCCAAGTGGTGCCAGGCTGCTGCGACAGCCGGGCGATGGCCTCCGAGGTGCCGGCTTTGGACAGCAACAGTGCCTGGGAACTGCGCATCCGGTTGGCGGTGATGGTTTTTTCGTTGATGATGTTGAACATCAGCCCGCTGGCCATCACCGACAGCACCAAGATGACCATCAGCGACAGCACCAGGGCCACCCCCTTTTGATTTTTTATCCGTTTCATGGCTTTTGTCCTCTTTAATATTTATGATGGTAGATGATTACTCTTCCATAGCCCACGCCGCCCGACAGGAACCGCTCGCCGACCACCACGTCGACCTTGGTGGTATAGGGCCGGAGGGTTTTGGAGCGGATGGTCACCACCTCGCCGGTGTACTTGCCGCCGGAGGGATCGGAGCCGGCCAGGGCCAGGCTGCCGCTGGTGTTGTAGTAGAAGCGGGTGCCTCCGGTATATTCGCCGAACTTAAGGCCCACCGCCACATCAATCATGTAATCTATGTTAAGATTGTTGGCGCTCAGGCACAGCACCTCACCCTCGGTCACCCGGGAGACGTTGGGCGCTCCGGTCGAGCCGAAGGTGCCGTCATTGTTGTTGTACCACAGGGACAGCCGGCCCTTGTAGTCGTCCACCGTGGATCCGTTGGTCCTCAGTCCGCAGATTATGTCGTTGGGAAAGCTGGTGCCGCGGGAGCGATAGGTCCCCAGCGCGTTTATGTATCCGTCGCTGATGTTATAGGTCGCCTGGTGGATGAAGCGTTTGTTTAACCCGGCCCGGCGGTAGATGACCAACTGCCCGGTGTAGGTGGGGAAACTTCCGGTCTTGGTGGCGATTATCAGGTCCTGGTAATTGTTGGGCAGATCGCTGCCCAAAGTGCCGGTGCTATCCACCACATCCATCAGGAGCAGGGCTCGGACCTCGCCTAGCGGGGTCCCGCCGCCGGCGGTGGCGATCACGGTGTCCAAAGTAAAAGTGGGGGGGTTATTGGTGGCGCTGTTGCTCTTCCATATCTCCACCCGCCCTTCGTTGTCGGCAACTTTGGTGCCGGCGGCAAAATCCAAACGGAGCGTCGTTAGGGTGGTGGGGGTGAGGTTTCCGGTGCCCAGTGCCAGCACCGAGGTATTGCTCACCGGGGTAGATGTGGCATAATTAAGGACGGCATCCCTCATAAGCCCTTTGTCCCGGTTGAAGTTCGCGCCAGTCAGGCCGCCGTCGTGGGTGCGGCCTACCGAGATATTAAAAGCCCCCACGTTCTCCTTGAGCCCGCAGATGACATCCTCGGTGGTGCTGCCTAAATGGGAGTTTATGTCTCCGCCGGCCAACGCGGTAATGTCGGTGGTAAGGTTAGCGGAGGAATCGAAGGCTGTCGGGAACAATGCGCTGGCCGGGGTGGCAGAGCTCTGATAGCGGTTATACCATACAAGCAGGTTGGATACCGCCCCGGTGGTATTGACCGTTCCCAGCACGATATCCGGGTCGGCCGAATAGGACAACGGATTGTTTCTATCCCCTGGGGGCTCCCGGTATTCCCTCAGGTCCGGCAGGATCATGGACAGCACCCGCTCGGTCTGGCCCAGCGGTATGGCCACATAGCCCACCACGTCGCCGAACATCACATAGCGGGTGGAATCCTTGGGCACAAAAAGGCTGTCTACCTGGTTGAGGGTACTGGCGACGCTCCAACTGGTGGAGCCTATCGCTCTGAAAAGACCGCAGGTGGAGATCATGGAATCGGGGTCTATCTCCATCACCGTATATAAAGAGTCGCCCGGCAGGTTGATAACCAGGTCTCCGTTGGCATCGGTCCGCCCGGATCCCGCCAGGTCGCCGTTGTTGGTGTTGACCACCATGCAGAAGACGTTGCCCAGTCCGGGTTCGCCGGTGTCCAAAGTGCTGTCCTTGTCGGCGTCATTCCACACCTTGATGTTGATGGTGCCCATGCCGGCGCGGGAATCGCCGAAATTTACGTTAAGATTATCGGTGGCGCCTAGGGTGTCCACCACGATATTGGGGGTGGTGGAATAATAGCCGGGGGAATCTATCTCGGTAATCGTATAGATGCCCTGAGGCAGGGTGAACCGGTAGTCGCCGAGGGCATCGGTGGTGGTGCTGATGTTTAAGATGGTGGAATCGGCAATGGTCGGCTTTCCCTTTACCGCCACCACCACCCCGGTTATCCCGCGCTCGTCGGTGTCGGGCGCCGGAGGCACACCTGGCGTTACGCCAATGGGAACAATAGAATCGTTGTAGACCTTGCCGCCTACATCCCGCATGTCGCCGCTGCTGATGCTCTGATAGCGAAAATCGACATTGGGCGCATCGGCGTCGGCCACCGTCACTGACGAATCCTGGGGATTCTTCAGCACATAAAAGTAACTGCCGCTGTTTATCAGCTTCTCCGGTGTCACTACGTAGATCCCGTTCTCCACCGCAAAGGTATAATCCCCCGAGCCGTTGGAGGTCTGGATGGATCCGGTACTTAGATAGACCTTGCCTCCAGCGATGCCGCCGCCAGATTCATCCTTAAGTTTGCCAGTGATGCCGTATTTGGCTTTGGTGTTGGGCACATTGGCCAGATTGGTGGTGGTGGACACCACCACCCGGCGGTACTGGTTTCTGTCCACTGGTATCCGGGTCTCGGTGGTGACGGTGATGGTTATCATCTCGATGCTCATCAGAATGTTCTGGGGGGGATTGGCGAAAAGTCGCTCGACCCCGGTCAGCACTTCGTCTCCGTCGGTATCGCCCCACAGCACCAGCACATTGCTGACAACATCCCGGTACCAATACTGGAACATGGGGATGATATCCTGGTCGTCGGCCGCCACCGGGCCCCTCACCAGGGCGATATCGAAATTCCGGTTGGGATAGACATTGTTGGTGTTGTCGTCCATCCGGCCGTAGGTCTGGCGGATCAACACATAATCATCAGGATTTCGGGTTCTCAGCTCCACCGCATCATCGATGCGGTCGGCCACGCCGAAGATGCCGTCGTGGTTGGAATCCAGGGTGTAGCGATAGGTCTCGGCCCCTCCGGTGAAAGTGGCGCCGATGGTATAATTGGGACACAGCGGGCTTATGCCCGGATCGTAGGCCCGGGGCTGTTTCAGGCCCAGACTATCGGGAAATGGGTTGAGATTGGTGTTGAATATGATCTCGAACGGCATGGCGTAGGCTATTATCGGCTGTTCGTTAAGGGTGGCCACTTCGTACCCGGCGCTGCGGATATCCCGGACCAGCATCTCCATGGCCGCCGAACCCTGTTGCTGGGCCTCTATCAGTGATTCATTCTTGCGTTTGGCCTTGTCGCTGTTGATCATCATGGTGACTACGGCTGCCATCACAATCCCCAGCACCACCACTGAAATCATCAGCTCGACTAAAGAAAACCCTTTTCTGTTCATGACATACCTCTGTATTTAAAAGTTTAGGGTTTGTACAGGAAAACCGTGGTCCCGATGCTGTTCATGGTGGAGGCGCCGGCCACCCAGGTGACCGTGATGACGGCCCGTTTGATCTTGGTGGTGATGTTTTCGTTGGTGATCACCCAGTCGCGGGTAAATCCGTCAACGGTTTCCTGATGGGCCCCCAAAGTCAGGTCGGCATGAGTGGCGGGCATCCTTTCGAATTCCTCGGACTTCTCCATGGCCAGGTTGGTAGCCTGAGTCAGCAGCCGGGACTGGGTGGTGTGTCCCATTCCCCGTGGGAAAAGCGCCGCTATGCCCAAAAGAGTTATGGATAATATGGTAATGGAGACCATCAGTTCGACAAGTGACATGCCATGCTTGTTCATGGTTTCCCAACCTCCCTTAAAATTTTAAAAGATACTGCCCGACTGCATGATGTAGATGGTATCTCTGGAGCCAACGGTGTTTTGAATGGCCAGGGCGTTGATAGTGTTATTTATCAGCACTCCGGTAGGCCGAAAACCGACCGAAAAAGTGGTGTTGGAGAAGGTTATGCCCGATGGCAGCTGCACTGTCCGTAGTATCGTTTCCCCGCCATCATAAAGGCCGTTAGGGGAAAGGCTATTATCGACAAATACCCGGTACTGGGTGCTGCTGATAACATCCAGGCAATAGAAAACATCCTTGCCCATTGCCATCTGGCGGATCAGGTGCAGTTCGCCGAACAGCTGGCTGCGGGCATCCTTCTGTTTCCTGTGCGGTATATTTTTCATGATACCGGGAACGGTCAGTCCGGCCATAATGCCAATAATTATGATCACCGTCATCAACTCAATCAGGGAAAACCCGTTCTTTTTCATTTTCCTACCTCCACCATTTATTTATAAGCAATATTAATGCCATTCTCTTTGCCAGCCATTTAACATCTTGGATAACAAGATACTGCAGACCATCCTGTGTTTCAGTCAGCTTGACATAAACCCTAAATATTGTTACCCGAAGGTAACAATATGGACCTCCCGGTAATAATCTTAAGCTTTATTCAGGCCGTAATCCTTGATCTTTTTAAGCATCACCCGGTAGCTTATCTGCAACCGGCGGGCGGCCTGGCTTTTATTGCCGCCGGTCTGGGCCAGCACCTTCTCGATCAATTCGGCTTCGGCCTTGGCCGCCGCTTTGGCCGAAACGGACAGTAATCCCTCGTCGCCAACATTCACTTCAATTTCATCATCGGGCGGCAGTACGATATTCAGGTCCTCCAGATTTATCTTTCGGCCCCGGGCGAACAGCATGGCTCTCTCTATGGCATTCTCCAGTTCCCTGACGTTGCCCGGCCAGTTGTATTTCTTTAAGGCTGCCAGCGCTCCGGCATCGATGGATTCGATCTTCTTTTTATTTTTGAGACTATGCTTTTCTATAAAATGATAGGCCAGCGGCTCGATATCCTCGGGCCTTTGGTTAAGCGGACTCAAGCAGATGGGAAAAACATTCAGCCGGTAGAAAAGATCCTGCCGGAATTTTCCCTCGGCCGCCATCTTTCCCAGATCCTGGTTGCTGGCGGCTATCAGCCGGATGTCGATCTTTATGCTCTTGGTGCCGCCCACCGGCGTGACCTCCTTCTCCTGGATGGCCCTAAGGATCTTGGGTTGCAGGCCCAGGGGAAGCTCCCCGATCTCATCCAGGAAAAAACTGCCGCCCTCGGCCGCCCTCAGCAGGCCGGGCTTATCGCGGCCGGCTCCGGTAAAGGCGCCCTTGACATACCCGAACAGTTCTGACTCCAGAAGATTTTCCGGCAGGGCCGCACAGTTTATGGTGATAAAGGGTTTTCCCGATCGGGGGCTCAGGCGGTGGATCTCCCGGGCGATCAATTCCTTGCCGGTGCCGCTATCCCCGGTTATCATTACCGTGCTGTCGGCCGGGGCCACCCTGGCCGCCAGGTTCAAAACTTCCCGCATGGCCGCGGAGGCAAAGACGATATCCGGCGATCTGGGCTGATCGCTTATTTGGTCCCGATAACTGAAATACTGACCGTACTCGGCGATCAATCTCTCCAGTTTCTCTAACTGCAGGCCGGCAGCTTCGCCGGAGTAATTTTCCAGGGATTGTTTTATCTCCTGCAGGCCCGGCTGTACCTTTGCCAGCAGGTTCCGGGAGGCGCTTTCCAACAGGGCCGATTTCTCGGACAGCTCCTCCAGTTCCTCCATCCTCTTGATATCGGTGATGTCCGATATCACCAGGTTTTTTCCCATCTTTTGTCCGCCAGAATTTTTCAAGTCGCTAATCTCCACCTGGATGGTCCTGGCCCGGCCGGCCGGGCTTTCCAGTTCCTTGGTCATAAGTTTAGCGCCCCGGCCGATGGCCTCCAGTTCCTCCCGGCTGAATATATCGGCGCAGGATTCAATGACGGCGATGCCGAAGATGTCCCTGGCCGCCGGGTTGCAGGCCAGCATTTTCCCGGCATTGTCAATGCTGATCATCCCTTTGTCCACGCTATCCAATATCTGTCGGCTGAACTGTTCCAGATCATCAGCCCTCACCCGCTCCTTGGCATACAAATCATTCAGATCACGCCCCTTCTGCCTCAGTTCGGTGATCATACCTTGATATGTATCCATCACCAGCTCGACATCGGAACCCGGGAGTTTCCCCTCCCCTGCAGCATCACGGGCCAGCCCGGCCATGCTTCGGAAGGGATTGAATATCAGCCGCAGATACAGAAACAGTCCGATCAATACGGCCAGAAAGATTATGGCCGACCAGATATTTTGCAACCTGGCGCCGGATTCCAGCGAAGGCAGCAAGCCGGCCGGGGCCAGCATAACCAGAATATTCCCTTTCAGGCCCTCCCTGAGGGAATAGTTGACAAATCCATAGCCCTCCCGATTTGGGTTGTAGACCATTCTGCCAGGAGCTAATTTCCCCCAGCTGGTTGCCTGTTCAATATCAGTCACGTCCGGAAAAAGATAGGCTTCCAATAGATACCGGTTGCTGGCCGCCTTCCACTGGCCGTTGTTGTCGGCCAGCCCGATGGCGCTGATGCCGGAGATGCTGGCCAGGGCCGACCACTTGGCCTCAATGCTGTCCACGGAAAGACCCGGGTTTCCCCGATAGCTTTCCGCTGCCAGCCGGGCAGTGGCTGCCAAATGCCCCTCCATCTGCCAGCGGTATTGCCTGACCGAATAGTTGAACATTAAAATAGAAACCAGGTTCACTACCGACAAAATCATCACTAGCAGAAACCCGACCAACCGGGTCTCCCGTTCGTATTTTAACCATTTGCGCTTCATAGCATAACAGAATATCATAACCCATTGCGACTGTCAATAAAAAAATGGGATGCCCTAAAGGCATCCCATTTATAAGCCGGGTGAATTTTATTTGTTGCCGCAGCCGCCGCAATCATCTTTGATCATGGTTTTTTTCATTTTCATATGCTTCATGGATTTCATCTTTTTCTGCTGTTCGGCGGTCAGCACTTTGTTCATGGCCAGGCGGTGCTCGATCCGGGAGTTATAGATCTTCTCCTGAAGTTTGGAGACCTCCGACGCCTTCTTCCTGATGGCGCCGTCGTTCCCCAGGTCATCCATCAGGTCCTGCAGTTCCATCTTGGCGATCTTTAGGTCGGCCTCGGTCCTGATCGTTTCTTTGCGGTGGGTGGTGGCCATGCCGTCGATCTTTTTGACCTGAGTCTCGGTCAAACCGATCTCCTTGGCTAATTCCGGATTTTCCCACCACTGGCCGCGCCCCTGGTGCATCATTCCGGGATCGCCCTTTTCGATGCGCTTCTCGATCCGGATTTTCTTCTCCCCCCCGCTGGGGCATTGGGCCATGGCGCTGGCCGCCAACATCAGGGCCGGCACCATCAATAGAATTGCTTTTTTCATTTGTTCTCCTTAGGTTTAATGGTTATTGTTATCTGCTGTTGTTTGTTGATTGGACTGCACCGGCCGTCCAAAGGTTTAATTCTTTATTCCTGGCGCAGCACCTTGATGAAAACATTTGTTACCACCTCACCTTGCGATATCTTTTTTCTTTGACCTGGATCACCATCTTGCGGATCTCCTCGTCAAAGTTTTGGTCGAAGATCCTCCACATGGCCCGCTGCTGGATGGTAAGCATGGCATCCAGCTCCTGGTGGATCTTCTCCATGTTCTTTAAGGTTTCCTTCTGCAGCTTGTCAAGGGAATCCAGCTTGGCTTTCAGCTCCTGGTCCTTGGCTTTTCTGATCATCAGCTCTTCAAGCTGGACCACCAGCGCCCGATGTTTTTTGCGCACCTCCCGCTGACTCTCCTCCATCTGTTTGAGCTTGGGAAAGAACCTGGATATCTGCTGGTTGGAAAGCTCAAGCATTTCGGTCATCCGGGTCACCCTCACCGCCTCCAGCATCCTGCGTTCCCGGTGCTCGGGCGGCGGCGGGCATTCCGGGGGGCACAGGCTGTCATACTCCTGCATCATGACCGTCATCCGGTTTTGGGCCAACACCGGAAGCGATATAAGCGACAGGGCCAGTATCAACATTATTTTTTTCATTTCAGCTCCTTGTATTCTGCAGTTCCGAAAGGATATACTCCATTTCGGTTTCGGACAGTTCATCCAGCATCTGGGCGGCATTGTCCGTCCCGTAGAGATAGGTTCCCTTCTGCAGGGTGGAAAGATATTTCTCATGCGAATTATTCTGGGAGACAGGAATATCTTGGGCTACTGCTTCCAGGGCTTCATCGATGTTTGACCAGCCGTATTTCTCGGAGGCCCAGTGGGCCGCAGTCAGGGAGATCCTGTTGTCGGACGATATCCGGGACTGAATGGTCGCTATCCCGAATGCCAGGGCGGCAACCATAATAAAAGACGTTACCGGCAGGGGGGCCAAGACAGCGCTCCACCAAGGCCTGGATGGTTTCAGGGCGGCCTGCTGGACCACGGCCGGCAGGTTGGCAAAGAACTGCTGGTCGGGCATCTCCACCTGCCATTTGTCTAGAATTGCGAACAATTCCAGATCAGACGTTATTTTTTTGTTTTTATTCATTTTTTCCTCTCACTAAGCCACTGATACACTGTTTGCCTTCGTTTTTTGGATCGCTTCGCATGCCATATATTATGTTTTCCTCGCGATGACGCACCCACTTCGTCATTGCGAAATGACCTTATGCCTAACAAAGGAAGCAATCCATTTCTCTTACTTACCAAATCGCAAATCACCTATGATCGCCCCGATCTCATTTTCCGTCACCAAGCCTTGAGAACTACTGCTACAAATAAAATGCGTGAACCCCGTAAAGCGGGGGTGTCTTAGTGCCTTTGTGAGATGATCTCGGTTGGTCATTCATTTCCGTACTCCGCGAAATCCTTAAGTTTCCCCTTCAGCTTCTGGACTGCCTGGAAATAATTGGCCTTGACGCTGCCTACTGACCGGGCGGTGATCCGGGCGATCTCGTCGTGTTTGTATCCCTCGTAATGATGCATCACGAACACCGATCTTTGTTTGTAAGGCAGTGAATCCACCGCCTCAGAAATCTTTCTCTGTAAAAGAACGTCACGGGTCTTGTTGTCGGCCACCTCTCCGGTAACTTCAAAAGAAAGGGGTTGGTTAAGATTCTTTTTTCGCCAGGTTGATCCGGTGTTGATGGCTATCCGGTAGAGCCAGGTCCTGATGTCGCTCTCTCCTCTGAACGATCCAATGCCTTTTAAGGCCTTAATGAACACCTCCTGAGTGAGGTCCTTGGCATCCTCAATGTTGCCGGTAAGGCGGTAGCATAGCCGATAGATGCCCTGCTGATGAGCCCGAATGATCTCATTGAAAGAGCTGGTATTCCCGGCTTTAACTTCTTGTATGGCATTCATTAAGGATTCAGGCATGGTTGATATTCAATAGATTAGACTTATGCTTATAAGATATGGTTTAAAACAAAAAAGCCCCGCTTAAGCGGGGCTTTTGATTGTATTTACTAAAACTTGAAGGAAACGCCTGCCGCCAAATAGTACGGATACCCGACCCGGGCGGTGCCTACCATCGTCGGGCTGAAATCATAGTTGCAACCCAGAGCTCCGCCGAAGAACATGGAATTGGCGGTTGCATCATAGCCGTACCAAGAGGTATAACCAGGATTATACTTCACATCCCAAGAAACAATATCATATCCAAGTACTGCGCCAACGAACGGATCGAACTTCTCGCCTGGCTTGAAGTGATAGTTGCCCTGCGCCCCGATCGCTATGTAGGTGTATGTATATTCGGCCCAGTAATAATCCTCAGACTGCGAGGACCATCCAAGGATGGCACCGCCGCTGATATTCTCATGGAACCCGTACTCGAACTGGCCGCCGAGCATCAAATCATGCCACCCCATGCCCACCAACGGGCCGATATATTTGTCACCTTTTTTGTAGCCATCGGCCGAAGCAATTGCAGTTATGGCAACCAGGGCCACCAGAACCAAAACCAACTTCTTCATAACATTACTCCTTTTAAGTTTTTGTGTGATTGTGTTGATATATTTCGGTTTATAATTACAACTTGGTTAAGTTTATAGCATAAAATAATAAAAGTCAAGCAACAAAAAAATATTTTTATCCCTTTACCACTCCCAGCGGTTTCATCTTGGCCACCATATTCGAGATGCCGGCATTGTGCACCACCGACACCACCTGGTTGACATCCTTATAGGCCTCCGGCATCTCCTCGCGCAGGGTATCGTTGCCGTGGGAGCGGACGATTATGCCCTTCTCGCCCAACTCCCGGGCGATGGACCGGCCCCTAGTATTTTTCAGGGCCTGGGTGCGCGACATAAGCCTTCCGGCCCCGTGGCAAGTGGAGCCCCAGGTCTCCTGCATGGCTCTTTCGGTTCCGGTTAAAAGATAGGAAGCCCGGCCCATGTCCCCGGGGATGATCACCGGCTGGCCGTAGGGGCGGTAGCGTTCGGGCAGTTCACGGTGGCCGGGGCCGAAGGCCCTGGTAGCCCCCTTGCGGTGAACGCATAGCTTGATGCTTTTTCCATTATACTGGTGGGTCTCAAACTTGGCGATATTGTGGGCCACATCATATAACAACGACATCCCCAGCTTTTCAGCGCTGGTCCGGAATACCCGTTCGAAACTTTGGCGCACCAAATGCATCAGGCACTGGCGGTTGGCCCAGGCGTAGTTGGCCGAGCAGGCCATGGCCGCCAGGTAATCGCGGCCCTCAGGCGATTCTATGGGGCAGCAGGCCAGCTGGCGGTCCGGAATATTGATGCCGTATTTGGGCATGGCCCTCAGCATGATGTCCACCTGATCCTCGCAGGTCTGGAAACCCAGCCCCCGGGAACCGGAGTGGATCATCACCACTATCTGGTCCTTTTCTATCCCGAAGGCTCCGGCGGTCTTGAGGTCGTACATCTCGACCACTTTTTGGATCTCCAAAAAATGGTTGCCGGCCCCCAGGGTGCCCAATTGCTCCCGTCCCCGATCAAAGGAACGTTTGGAGAGTTTATCGGGGTCGGCCCCCGGCAGACAGCCCTGGGATTCGGTGAACTCCAGGTCGCCCTTCCAGCCGTATCCGTTCTCCACCGCCCAGGATGCCCCTTTTTCCAGCGCGGCCCTTTCCTGGGCCGGAGATAATTTTATGGCCCCCTTGGAGCCGATCCCCGAAGGGACAAGTTGAAACATCGCATCGACCAGATCCTTGACCCTATCCTTGACGTCGTCATACAGCAGGTTGGTTCTGACCAACCGCACCCCGCAGTTGATGTCCGACCCCACCCCGCCCGGCGAGATGACGCCATCCATTGTCATGGCTGCCACCCCTCCGATGGGGAAGCCGTATCCCTGATGGATATCCGGCATGGCCAGTGATGATCCCACGATGCCCGGCAGACAGGCCACGTTTGACACCTGCAGCAGAGATCTCTCGCTCCGGGCCTGCTCCATCATCTCCCGGTCGGCGTACAACAGACCGTCCACCTGCATGGCCCCGGCCCGGGGTATCCGCCAGCGGTATTGATCTATTTGTTCTATTTCCATGATCGCGCCATTAAAATCAAAATGGCTATTCCCGAAGGGAATAGCCACAAGCACTAACGCAACTTTTTCTTGTGCCGATCGGCCCTGAGTCTTTTTTTGCGTTTATGGGTTGCTATCTTGTGTTTCTTTTTTTTCTTACCGCAAGGCATTTAAAATGCAAACCTCCTTCTGATTTATCATATTTAATTATTTTTACTTCTTTGAGACCTGAGCCTTCAACTCGTTGGAAGGCTGAAATATGGGGACCAACCTGGCAGGTATCTGGACCGTCTCGGTGGGGCGCCTGGGATTACGGGCCAGACGCGGCTTGCGCTCCTTGACCTTGAATCGGCCGAATCCCCTGATCTCTATGTTCTTGCCCTCGCTTAATGTCAGGGTGATGACATCCAGAAAGGAATCGACCACGATCTTGGCATCCCGCTGGGTAACCCCGGTTTTATCGCAAACCAACTTCACCAGATCAGCCTTAGTCATTTGTGAACCCTCCTTAGTTACAACTGGAACAGTTATGAGATGTACAGCCGCCGCATCCTCCGGACTTTCCGGCCGAAACGAAACCTCTCTCGGTCTTGCAGCCGAATGTGGAAAATATTTTTTCTGTCTTGTTACTGCCGCAATCCGGGCAGGCGGGTTTGCTTTCCGAGAGGCGCATCAGCTGTTCAAATTTACGATTACACCTGCTGCATTCAAACTCAAAGATTGGCATAGCATTATGATACAATTTCGGAGCAGTGTTTGTCAATAGGAATTTTAAAATATTTTTTGCAGGAAAATATTCAGCTCCTGGTCGCCGATCTCGAAAGGCAGTTTTCCGTGGCGTATCTGCAGCAATTCCCCCGCCAGGGGCAGGCCGCGGCTTTGGGGCCCGGCGGTAATCAGGCTGTGTACCTTGAGCATATAGGCTATGGAAAAGACGTCGTTCTTGGAGCCGATGAAACCCCGGGCCTGGGAAAGGGCCTCGGCCGCTTCGGCCGACGAAGGCGAGTTCATCACCGTCTGCCCGATTAGGGCCTGCTCCGGCATCTTTTCACCAGGGTTTATCACGATCAGCTTTAGGTGCGGGTTTTTAGCCAGGGCCGTCAGGGTCTTTTCAAAGTTCTTTTTTTTCCAATGGCTTCCGTCCAGGGCCAGCACCGACTGGCCTTTTTTCAGGCCCTCCTCTTTGAGCCTTTCCCGAAACTCCCTTTTGCCCTCCAGCCCCACCAGCTTGGGCCAGGCCGGGTGATGGCCGGACACCTGGGCCCCCAGGGGTTTGATGATGTCCAAACTGCGGGTTATCTCGTCAGCCGAAAGAGTACCGGCTTTGATGATGAAATTTTTAAAGGGATAGTCCCGCCCGGTCTCCTGGCCGTACCGTACCTCTATCCCGGAGCGGAAGAACAGGTACGATAATTGTTCCAGGGGACGGTAGTTCAGATCCAGCAGCAGGTCGAACCGACGCTGGCGGAAGATCTTCTTCAACCGGCGGGATTCCTTAGAAGCTAGGCCGTTAACCAACCGGGGGCGGAAATCTATCACCTCGTCCACCTCGTTGTCAAAATGCCACAGCCCGCGCTTGTCCTCGTCGATCAGCAGGGTGAGCAGACTGTCCCGGTAATGTTTGCGCAGGGCCCTTATGGCCGGGATGGCGCACAGCAGCTCGCCTTCGTCCTGGGCCGGGAAGCACAGGATCTTGCCGGGCTTTTTCAAAACCCCGGTGAAATCCACCGGTTTTTGGCGGCCGTATCGGCGGGACAGGCTTATGGCCAGGGCGGTAAACAGGCTCAATTCATCTGCCTTTCCGGATCTTCGGCCCGAAGGCTATTTTGGCCACGCTCTCGATGTTGCTGACGTAATGAAATTTCAGATTCTTCCGCACATGATCCGGCACCTCCTCCAGATCCTTCTTGTTCTGCTCCGGCATGATGATCTCCTTGATGCCGGCCCTTTTGGCGGCTATCACCTTCTCCTTGATGCCGCCCACCGGCATCACCTTGCCCCTCAGGGTAATCTCGCCGGTCATGGCCAGGTTGGCCTTCACCGGCCGGTCGGTCAGCAGCGATATCAGGGCGGTAGCCATGGTCACCCCGGCCGAGGGTCCGTCCTTGGGAATGGCACCGGACGGCACGTGGATGTGGATGTCAAACTTTTCAAAGAAACGAGGGTCTATCTTATAGATCTTGGATTTGGCCCGGATGTAGGACAGGGCGGCCTGGGCCGATTCCTTCATCACCTCGCCCAGGGAGCCAGTCAGACTAAGGCCCTTCTTGCCAAGCATCTTGGTGGCTTCGATAAAAAGTATCTCCCCGCCCACCGGGGTCCAGGCCAGCCCAGTGGCCATGCCCACCTCGCCGGTCCGCTCGGCCACCTCAGGGAATACCTTCTGGGGACCCAGGTATTTATGCAGGCTCTGGGGTGTGACGGCCTTTTTGATTTTGTCTCCGGAGGCCACGTCTTTAGCCACCTTGCGGCAGACGGTGGCAATCTCCCGCTCCAAGTTTCTGACCCCGGCCTCGCGGGTGTACTGGGAGATTATCTGGCTGATGGACTGATCGCTGAATTTGATGTGGGCCTCGGTCAGGCCGTTCTCCTTGATCTGCCGGGGAACCAGGTATTTCAGGGCAATGTGCAGTTTCTCCTCCTCGATGTAGCCCGGCAATTCCAGCACCTCCATCCGGTCCTTGAGGGCCGAGGGGATGGGATCCATCACATTGGCGGTGGTGATGAACATCACCTTGGAAAGATCGAAGGCCACATCCAGGTAATGGTCGGCAAAGGAGAAATTCTGCTCGGGGTCCAGCACCTCCAGCAGGGCCGCCGCCGGATCTCCCCGGAAGTCCAACCCAATCTTGTCCACCTCGTCCAGCATGAACACCGGATTATTGGTCTCGGTATGCTTCAGCCCCTGGATGATGCGGCCCGGCATCGAGCCGATATAGGTGCGCCGGAAGCCGCGGATCTCGGCCTCATCCCGGATCCCGCCCAGCGAGATGCGGTAGAACTTCCGGCCCAGGGCCCGGGCGATGGAGCGGCCCAGCGAGGTTTTGCCCACGCCCGGAGGGCCCACGAAGCACAGGATGGGGCCCTTGGCGTCCCCTTTTAGCTTGCGGACCGCCAGGTACTCTATGATCCGGTCCTTGACTTTCTCCAGGTCGTAATGATCCTCGTCTAATATCTTCCGGGCGGCCACCACATCCAGGCTGTCGGTGGTGGAGACGCTCCAGGGAAGCTTTACCAGCCAGTCGATATAGGTGCGGGCCACGGTGTACTCGGCGGCGTGGGGGGGCATCCGGCCCAGCCGGTCCAGCTCCTCATGGGCCGCTTTCAGGGCCTCGGGGCTTAATTTTGCCTTCTCCACCTTTTTGCGCAGGTTGCCCACCTCCAGAGAATGCTCGTCGCCCTCGCCCAGCTCCCGCTGGATGGCCTTCATCTGCTCCCGCAGGAAATAGTCCCGCTGGTCCTTGTCCATCTCGGTCTTGACCTGGTTCCGGATCTTGTCGCCCAGCTCCAGGATGGAGAGCTCCTTGGAGAGCAGCGGGATCAGCTTCTGCAGCCGATCCTTGGGATCAATGGTCTCCAGTATCTGCTGGCGCTCGGCGATGGTCAGGTTGAGGTTGGAGGCGATCAGATCGGCCATCTTGCCGCTGTCTTCGATGTTCAGGGAGACCGCCTGCAGTTCGTCCGGCAGGTAGGGGGCCAGGGAGATGATCTTCTGGAACAGGGACACCACGTTCCGCATCAGGGCCTCGGCCTCGATGCTCTTCCGGCCCTTCTCCTTCAGCACCTCCACCTTGGCCTTGAAATAGGGCTCGTTCTGGACGAATTTGGTTATCTTGATCCGATTCAGCCCCTGCACCAGTATCCTGATGCTGCCGTCCGGGAACCGGAGCATCTTGATGATCAGGGCTGCGGTGCCGACCTGGTAGATCTCGTCCTCCTTGGGCTCGTCGGTATCCTGCCGCAGCTGGGTGCACAGGCCGATGATCTTGTTTCCCAGCAGGGTCTCGTCGGTAAGCTTGATCATCTTCTCGTTGGAGATGACCAGGGGAACTATCAGATACGGAAAGACCACCTGCCCCTTGAGCGGCAGGATGGGAAGCTCTCCCGGTATTTTTATTTCTTTGGATTCTTCGGGCATTCAATACCTATTCAATGATTCGGTTATAATTTTAGATCCGTCCGCCGGCGGATGCCAGATGATCGCCCTTCCGGAAATTCATTCAATCTTTATCTCCACAGTCCTGGCTTTTTTCTTGGAGATCCTGATATCCAGCATCCCATCCTTGTAGACCGAACTTTTGACCTTGTCGCTAATCGTCTCCGGCAGGGGTATGATCTTCTCGAACCAACCCTGGTTTATCTCTATCTTGTGGTAGAAGCGTTTCTTATCCTCGCCGGCATTGTCCAGCCGGGAACCTCTTATCACAATTGCTCCGGGGACGAAGGTGATATTGATGTCATCCTTGGAGATGCCAGCCAAATCCAGCTTGATCACCAGTTCATCGTCGGTCTCGTATACGTCGCAGCTGGGATGCCAGAGGGTCTCCTCCTCCACCAGATAAAAGGGCTGGGTCTGGTCGGTCATGTCATTCAACAGACCGCTCAGGTCGCGGCGATACACCCGCATTACCTTTACCGGTTGATTTGGCATAATTCTATCCTCCTTCGATTCCTTACGGGATGAACAGCCTGAAATAATCCCGGCCGGTCACACAGATCTGCCCTATTTTATTGCGGATGTCATCCGAAAGCTTCAGCTTTTCCGCCTGGCTGGCCAACATCAATATATGCCGGCGGGTGCTGTTGCTCAAAAAATCGACCCGCTGGATATTGGCATCGTTGACGCCTCTCAGAATACTGTCGAAGGCCTGGTTGATCTCGCTGCTCTCCAGTTCCACCAGATGCAGGAATATCTTATCCAGCTCTTTTTCCTGCTTCAGCCGGGTGAAAATCTCAGCCATGTTTTGTCCGATCCTCTCCGGAAGATAGTCCGGGATTTCGAAGTTGACATCCTTTATCGCCGGGATCTTGCTGATGTTTTCCAAGGCCCTGGCATGCGACAGTTCCTCGTCGGACATGTCGGCAAAGAATTGCCGGAGTTCCAGGTCCTCAAAGCTGATGGAACACCACAGATAGACCTCGGACATCTTCAGTTCCAAGGTCTTGAATTTTTCCAGGGCCCCGGCTAATATCATTCAGAACCTCTAAATTTTCCCAACTTTTACCGGGTGTTAGCTTAGTCTTCGGCGCCGACCGTGATCTTGATGATGCGGCGCAGCTGTTTTAATTTTGCATTGTCCGCCTTATTCAGGTCCCGCATGATGATGGAGGTGATCCTCTCCCGGTCGCTGATCTTGGCCGGCACCCCTTTTTTATTCGCCTCAACTTCCGAATTTGCCGGAAAGAGGTCGCGAACCGTGACATTCAGAGCTGAGGCCACCTTCTCCAGTGTCTTGATAGTGGGGTTTACCCGGGCCTGTTCGATAAAGCCGATATAGCGATAATCGAATCCGGCCTTCTCTCCGAGTTTTTGCTGGGAGAGACCCTTGGCCTTGCGGATCCTGCGGGCATTGGCCCCTATTAATTTGATGAGAGAGTCCATTTCTTTTCTCCTTTTAATTACCATAACTTTTTCAGATTTATTTCATTGCCTCCTGGCTGGAATAATCGCGCTCCAGGGCGAACTCGGCGATGGGCGGCTCTTTTGCGCCTTTCTTTATGAAATCGGCCGCCATTCGCCCGATGGCCGGACCCAGCATGAAGCCATGCCCGCACATACCGGCGATGACATAGAAACCCTCCAGCGGCGATCTATCCAGGATGGGGTTGCCGTCCGGGGTGTTCTCATAGCTGCCCGACCACTGGCGGATGACCTTGACCGGGGCCAGGGCGGGAACCAGCTTCAGCATTCTTTTGGGCATCTCATGCAAAAACTCATGGGTGGAATCGGTGGAATGCCCGGGCACACTGGGAACCGGCGAGTAGCAGCCGATGAACTGTCCGTTGTGGCGGAACTGCTGGAAATAGCCTCCGTCAGTCCGGTAATCAACCAGCATGGGGATGTTCAGATACTCCACCCCCTCGGTTATCAGGGCCTCATGCCGCTCCGGCTCCACCGGCACACTGATACCAGCCATCATCCCGATCTCCTTGGCCCAGGGCCCGGCGGCGTTGATGACGATAGCGGCATGATATTCAGGCCCCTCGGCGGTTTTAACACCCTGGACCCGGCCTCCGCCCTGCAATATGGCGGTCACCTCGGTAAAGGTGTTTATCCGGCCACCCAGTGATTTGATCTTTTCGGCGTAGCCATTGACCACGGCAAAGGGATAGGCCTGTCCATCGGACGGACAGTAGGAGCCGCCCAGCAGGCCGTCGATATTCAGCCCCGGGGCAACCTGCCCGGCTTCGTAAGCATCCACCCAGCGGACGTCCTTCAGACCGAAGCTCTGCTGAACGGCGATATTAGCCAAAAAGGCTTCCTTCTTCTCCGGGCTGTGGGCCAGGAACAGATACCCGCCGGGATACCAGTGGACATCGATACCCAATTCCTCTTTCATGTTGCTGAAATGCCTTACGCTCTCCAGCATCAGCTTGATGGATCCCTCGGAGGTGAACTGCTGGCGGATGCCGCCAATGCAGCGCCCGGTGGAGCCGGCGCACAGATAGCCCTTCTCGATCAGCCGGACCTTATATCCTGCCTGGGCCAGATAGTACCCGGTGGCCGCTCCGACGATACCGCCACCGATGATTATGACGTCGGCGCTTTTGGACATCTTTATGAATCCGCCAGAATTTTCAGCGAGATGGGCTGCAGCGGAGAGCGCTGGGTAACCGCCTTTTGATCCTCCGGGTTCTGGCCCAGCTTCCGGGTCAGGATCTGGTTGACCAGCCGGCGGCAGGTTCTTCCCTGGCAATGGCCCATGCCGGCCCGGGTCAGGCGCTTGACCTCGTCGGCGGTGGCTGCGCCTTTCTCAATTGCTTCCAGGACCTCGGACTCGGTAATGTCCTCGCAGCGGCAGATTATTTTATCGTCGTTATTTGCCATGCTTTTCAATATTACAACCTCACCCTTCCCTCTCCTAAAGCATTAGGAGAGGGATCGAGGGAGAGGTCAGTTACTTGATGATATGTATCCAATCAGTCAGCAGGAACTGCATCCGGCCGATCAGCAGGGAGATCCGGGCCATCACGGTGTTGCCAAAACTAGCCCCGAAGCCGATCATGATGAACCAGATGCCGATGTTGGCCGATACTTTAAGGGCGCCCTTCTGCTCCCGGGAGAAGAAGAAATAACTCAAGGTGGTCAGCACTCCCACAAAAGTGACTAGGCCCCAAACTAAGCTCCAGCCGCCGAGCTTAAGGTTGGTGGCGTCGGCGATGGCGCTCTGCATCTGTTTGAGGATGTTGGTCTGGAAAGTGGGCGCCAAAGCCATTCCGCTGCCGGTTCCCAGCAGCACCGCCAAGGGGATCAATATCAACCAGCCGGTTTTTACGCTGAACCGGAAAAAGAACATCATCCCGATAAGGCCGGGAATTATGAACCAGTAATTGTGTTGCTGAAACACCGGCACGTAGAGGTTGGGCACTATGGCGTTGTTCCAGTAGATGGCTACTCCGTATCCGGCCGAGATGCCAACGAAAAGATGCTCGGCAAAACGGTAGAAGGGATTTTCCTTGTATAAAAATGAGAAGATGCACAGTGTCAATGTTGCTGCGATCCACACCCAGGGGTTGGTTGAAAATATCATTTCGCTCTCCTTACTTCTTGCTCTGGTTGTGCCGGGTCACCAGATAGCCGATATTGCCCAGGATGATGAACAGCATCAACAGCAGGTGAACTATAGAAACGGCGTTCATCCCCCGTCCGGCGATCTTGATGGCCCGGGAATAGCCGTTCTTCTCATTCAAATATTCATACTCGCTGGCCCCCTTCATTCCGTTCAAAAGTCCCACTAACTGTCCGGACTGCAGGAAAGGATAGTAGTCGGCGGTGCTGACCGCGGTGCAGCCGGCGCCCACATTGGCATGGTACCTGGTATGGGCGTAAGCGATCCAACTCTGGGTGACGGCACTGCCGGCAATGGAGATCACTAAGGGCACATCGGCGTAGTTGCGGACGCCGGCCATCATCGGCAGGCTGTCAAGCGGGGTGCCGTAAAAATCGGTGGGAAAGGTCTTTATGAAACTCTCGCCAATAGACATCATCACGATGGAATAGCCCGGCTTGAATCCCAGGAACGCATAATCCCGGCCGTTCTGGGCACCATATTCCGGAGCGATCTTTTTAAGGGCCGCTTCCGAAAGAGCCGCGCCGTTGGGATCAAGGGTCAGAATAATGACCCTGATCTTCTTAGCAAAACAGTGCCGGATGACGGCTTCCAGCATCGGCTGCAGCTCGGGCATCATGGAGGGGCTGTAATCGGCCGCAATAACCACCGGCTGGCTCTGGGGCGGTATCTTATCTATAAAGTCGTACAGCTTGATGGTATATTTTCCCGGGATGGTGGGCAGTTTCATGGGAACTATCAGGGGAATGATCACCGCCAGGGCCACCAGCAGGAAGATATACCGGCGGTTTATTTTGGTCAGATTCTCTAATATCTTCATTTGCCGCCTCCTCCCAGCCAGCTGCGTTCAATGCCCAGAATTATCTTCAGCGAGGTGGCCGTCATCCCCAGACCGATTCCAAACAGGATCCCCCGCTTGGCGGCCATGTTGGGAACCATCATGATCCATTCGGCGATATCCGGGATCTTGGACCAGAGCATGGAGCCGAAGGGGATCACCCCCAGCATCACGATAAATCCGGATATCAGCAGCAAAGCCGCCTCCTGGGAGCGAGCCCGGAAAGCCCTATAAGCCGCTGAGGCCATGTAGAAAGCCAGGATAGCGAACATGGCCGAATCCATGGGAGCCTGGACATAAAGGAACAAGGTATGAAACAGGTTGCCCAGCGGCTCCAGCCCCTTTACCCTTCCGAAGATGCCCAGCAGGGCCATCACCACCAGGGCCACCAGGGTCACGATGCTGTTCCACCAATGCGGCTTGCGCCTTTTGATCTTCAGCATGTGATGGTTGACCAGGCTGCCGATGGCCAGCACGATGGCAAAGGCGCTGATGACGATGGTCCACTGCAGGGTGGTCTGATAGATGTTGGTTGATATCTGGCTGGGGACGAAGAACTGGATGAAGAAAAATATCCCCAGGGTCAACACGATTATCAAAGGTATCTGTCTTTTCATTTTTTCTCCTTAACCTACCTTTAGCATTTGCAGGATGATTTGTCTGACCCCGGGGCTGATCAGCGATATAGCCAGGCCGACGATTAGCAGCATCACAATGACGGCCTTGCTCCAGTCCTGGCCCTTTAGCGTACCCAGCAGCATTGGTTCCCGGGAAAGATAAGCCGACGCGGCGTACAGTTCCTCGCCGATCAGGGTATAGTCGCAGGCGGTGATGAAGAACGGCAGTTGGGAGATGGAGTCGGTGCCGGCTATTTGGATGGCCCCGGTGGCTGCTCCGGTCTCGGCCAGAATCAGGCTTTCCGCCCAGAACATGCCCATGAAGAAATTGGTAGCCGGTTTTTCCCGGGTCATGATGCCGTCCACCCCGGAGGCGAAGCCCATCTGGCTGTCGGTCAGGTAGAACACCGAGTCATGGTTGTAGGCGTCGGGACGGCCGATCTCGTTGTAGGCCTCCTTGACTATCTCCTGGGCCACGGTGAATACCACCGGATCGCGATTGGGCACCAGCAACGGGGTGCCGTATTCAGCGGTCTTCTTGGCCACCTGGCCCAGAATGTTCAGGGCGGCGATGGTGGCCACATCCGAGATACCCGAAAGCCCCGGCACATATAGGATGGGACGCCCCATCTCTGTGGCCCGGCCCACCGCCTCCTCTACCTCCGACAGCCCGGCGATGCGGCGGATGAAAAGGCTCTGGCCGCTCTTGGCCCGGCCGATGAATATCATCACGATCATGGTGAACAGGATGCAGCTGATCAGGGCATTGATGCGCATGGTGTTGAACCATTGCTCCACAGACCTGGCCGAGACAGACACCAAGCTCAGGGCCTGGCTCTCCCGGCCCACCGCCTTGACCTGGTAGAAATAATCCTGGCTGTTGGCCGGGACATCCTGGTCGTCAAAGCTGGTGAAGCCGTAAGGCACGTAACCCACCTTGATAAATTCCCCGTCCGGAGTTTCGGACCGCAGGACCTCGTAGCCCTCGATCAACTTTTGGGCCTCGTCCGGCGACGCCTGCCAGGTTACGGTAATGGCATTGCCGGCATCGTTGGGGGTGTCGGCGGCTTTGATGTCGGACGGCGGGGCTACGGTGACGGCCGCCATCGTTGCCTCCGGCCCGGGAGGCGCTGCCAGACACGGCAGGGCCGCCGCCATCGCCAGCAGCAGGGCATAAATTTTAAGCCTCATCAATATTCTCCGTTTTATGGTTGTTGATTATATACAGATATAACCTTTATGGCCTTTCGAACATTTAAAACTGCCCCTGGCCCGACTTATTTTATCAGATGTATCCAGTCGGTGAACAGGAACTGCATCCGGGCGATCAGCAGCGAGACCCGGGCCATGACGGTGTATCCGAAGGTGGCCCCGAAGCCGATCATCACGAACCAGATGCCGATGTTGGCGGTGACCTTGAGAGGCCCCTTGTGCTCCCGGGAGAAATAGAAATAAGTGATGGTGCTGATCACCCCCACCATCACCAGCAGGCCCACCATCAGACCCTTCTGGGGATCCCAGATGTTGCTTAGCATGGAGGTATTGATCATGGTGCCCTGGATCTGCTTTAATACGTCGGCCTCGAAGGTGACCGGGATGGACATCCCGTTCCAGAAACCCAGGCTGACCGCGATGGGTATCAGGATCAGATGGTTCAGCTTGGGGATGAACCGGAACAGGTACATCATCCCGATGGCCATGGGGATCAGGGTTATCCACTGGTGATTTTTCAGGGGGGTGACGATATAGGGCAGGGTGTAATTGTTCCAATAGAGAACGATGAAATAGCCCACCGACAGCCCGGTGAAAAGGTGTTCGGCAAATTTAAAGGCCGGGTTGTCCTTGTAAAGGTAGGAGAAGATGGCCAGGCTCAGCAGGGCCGCGATCCATACCCAGATATTTGTGCTCATCTTTATATCCTTAGTTTTAAAAAAGGTTCTGAGAATGACGGGGTTATTTTTTCTGTTCGATTTTTTTGGAGATGAAATATCCGATATTCCCCAGAATGATCAGCAGGATTATCAGCAGGTGCGAATAGGCGATGGCCCCCATGGCCTTGCTGGCCACATCAGGCGTATTATAATACCCCGCATCGACGATCAGTTGTTCATATTCCGCCCCCCCCTTCATGCCGCCCAGCTGTCCGATAAACTGCTTGGTCTGCAGGAAGGGATAATTATCCGGAGCCATCACCGCGGTCTGCCCGGCTCCGATTTTGACCCCGAATTTGGTGCCGGCAAAAATCATCCAGCTTACCGGATAGGTGGAGCCGGCCAGGGACAGCACCATGGCGATGTCGTCGTAGTTGTGGATGTTTTTCATCATGGGGAGGCTGTCGTAGGGCGTCTGGTAATAATCCAGTGGCAGGGCCTTTTTGACATTGACCCCCAACTGCAGCATGATAATGGTGCCCCCGGGCCTGAAGCCAAAATAGCAATAATCACGGCCCAATTTTTTATCATACTCCCTGGCCACCTGGGTGATGATCCCTTCGCCGATGGCGTCTCCCTGAGGAGCCAGGGACATCCCCACAACCTTTACCCCCCGGGCAAAACAATGCCGCAGCACCGCCCGGGCCATGGGATCCAGTTCGGCGGCCACCTGGGGATCGTAATCGAAGGATACCAGCAAGGGGCGCCCGTTGGGTTTGATTTGATCCACATAATCATAAATACCCTTGGTGGCGGAATCAACATAGAACCGGGGTTTTATGTTGAACAGCAGCGGCACCAGAATGGAAACCAGCAGAAGGGCGAATACGATCCGGCGGTCAAGCTTTCCGAACTTGGCCAAAAACTTTAGCATATCAGTGCCCCCCCATCCAGTTGCGTTCGATGCCCAGAATGATCTTCAGGGAGGTGGCGGTAATGCCCAGCCCGATCCCGAAGGTGATGCCCCGTTTGGCAGCCATATTGGGAATTACCAGCAGCCACTCGGAAACCTTGGGCAGGCCGCTCCAGATGGCGGCCCCCTGCGGGATCAGCCCCAGCATCACGATAAAGGCCGAGACCAGCAGCATGGTGGCCTCGGTGGATTTGGCCCGAAAGGCCCGGTAGCTGGCCGAGGCCATGTAGAAGGCCAGGATAGCGAACATGGTGGCCTGCATGGGGGCCAGGGCGTAATTGAACAGCTTCATATAAAAACTGCCCTCCCGGGTGCCGCTGAACACCGCCGCCAGGATCATGAACACCGCCGCGCCCAGATAGACGATGCTGTATCCCCAGCCCTTGGTCTTGCGGGAGATCTTCAGGATATGGTGGCGCACCAGGCTGTCCACCGCTATCACCGAGGCGAAGACAAAAAGAATCAGGTCCCATTCGATCATGGTATTGAAGGCTATCTGCGACGGCCGGCTGGGAATGAAGAACTGGATGATGAATGCCACTCCCAGCACGAAGACTATGGCCAAGGGAATATTTTTTTTCATATTCATTTACCTTTAGTGAATTCTGAATAGGTTGTAGATAAGATCGGAACGGAAGATCAGGGCCGTCAGGGTGCCCAGCAGGACGAACAGTATGATCACCAGCTTGCAGGCGTCCTGGCCCTTAAGGCTTCCCACCAGCAGCGGCTCCTTGGACAGGTAGGCCGAGGCGGCGTACAGCTCCTCGCCGATCAGGGTGTAATCGCAGGCGGTGATGAAGAACGGCAGCTGGGATATCTGGTCGGTCCCGGCTATCTGGATGGCCCCGGTGGCCGCCCCGGACTCGGCCAGCACCAGGGATTCGGCCGCATAGTAACCCATGAAAAAGTTGGTGGCCGGCCTCTCGCGGACCATTATCCCGGCCAGGGCTGCGGCGTACCCCATCTGATCGCTGGTGATAAAATATACCGAGTCCTCCTTGAACAGATCCGGGCGGCCCGCGCTCTTATAGCCCTCCTTGACCATCTCCCGGGCCACCGCATGAACCACCGGGTCGGCGGTGGGAACGGTCAGCGGGGTGTCGTACTCGGCGGTCTTCTTGGCCACCTGACCCAGGATGTTCAGGGCAGCCACGGTGGATATGGAATCTATCCACCCGATGCCGTTGCAGTAAAGGATGGGACGGCCCATCTCGGTGGCCCGGCCGATGGCCTCCTCCACCGCATCCAGGCCGGCAATGCGCCGGATGAACAGCTTGCCCTTGCGGGCCCAGTAGATGTATAAAAGGGTGATGGCGATAAAAAGGAAGGTGCCGAAAAGGGTGTTCAGCTTGCCGGTATTGAACCAGTCCTGGGTGGTGGCTATCGGCCCGGCTACGGCGCTGACAGCGCTGTCGCCGCTCTCGTTGACGGCCACCACCTTATAATAATAATTTTTACCCATAACCTCGACCGAATTGTCCTGGTGCTCGACGTATCCCTTGGGAACCCAGGCGATCATCTGGAACGAGTCGTTGGGCAGCACGGACCTCTCGATATTGTAGCCCATGAAGCCGGGCTCATTTTCCGAGGGTGATGGTTGCCATTTCATGATGACGGTGGAGCCGTCGTCATTGGGAGCGTCAGTCAGCTTGATATCGGTGGGCGGCTCCAGGGCCGGGGCCAGGGCCGGAAGCAGGAACAACATCAGCAGAACTGCGGATTTGATCTTGGTCATAACGTCCCTTTTGGTTATTAATGATATGTTTTTATTTTTGGCAATTCCACCATAAATACACTAAGGCACCAAAGATTATACAACAAGGAATATATAATTCATGTTTTTTGTGTCTTGGTGACTTGGTGGCAAAAAATCAGGAAACCAGCTTGAAAAACCGGGTTGACATTTCCATTCCTCTGGGTATGGCCAGGGTCACCAGCGGGGTCTTGCCCTGGGCCTTGGTGTTAACCACTTTGACCACCTTAGCCCGGCAGCATGTTTTGCCTTCACGGTCCAGGCCATCGACCATATCGCCTTTCTCCGGCAGGGGCAGAAACTCATAAGGCATGGTTACCAAGCTTTCCTTTTCCGAGAAATTGACGTCAATCACAAAAATGGCCAAGCCCGGACAGCGGGAGACGCAGACGGTACAGCCGTTGCACTTGTTGTGATCCACCCGGGGCAGGTCGTTGATATTCTCCCCCACTATAATGGCGTTGCGGGGACAGCTGGTCTCGCAGGGGTTGCAGGGGATCTCCTGGAAGCATTCCACGATGACCACCGGGCCTTTTTTCAGCCGCTCTTCCGACGGCCAGGAGGTTTTGATATCGGTGGCATCGGCGATTCCGCAGGTTGTTAATTTTTCGCTGAGCATTTGGATCGTTATGTAATTTTTTTTTGTAATTCTTTGAGAGATTCTGCAAGTGCTTTGTTGTAATTTCGCTCATAGTTGTATTTTAAACTAAATTTTATACTTTGAAACATCTTTTTTGTTTCAATTATGTGTGCAGTTGCCTCTTTGGGACTAATGCTTTTTAAATTTTCGATAATTAAAATTAATTCCTTATAACCCATCTTAACTTTATTAGTTAAAGGGTATTCATCTTCTTCTATTAGTGGCCATAAATATTCATAAGCAGACCAATCAGAAGTGAGTTTTATTTTTCTTACAATACTATGCTCTGGAATCTTTCTATCGATATTACTATCATAACCTTCATTCGTATACCATTCTTTGGGCAGTATCTGTTGTGCTAATTTAGTCTCTATTAAAAGTCGCGCACCTTTGCTACGCTTTTCTAATTCAACCGCACGAAATAAAACATCCCCTTTGGGTAGCTGTTTCGTAAATCTTTTTATTTCTACTCTGGGTTGGAATTCTAACAAACCTTTAACTATTGCACCACGCAATAGAAGATTGTTCTGGAAAAGGGTAGAATAAAGATATGAAATATGCTTTAATGCTGTTTCTAACTTCTTGCCTGTAACAAATATCGAATCACTAAACAAAAATATCTTTAATTCTTGGTCATTATCAACTAATTCTTTGAAAATTTCGAATGATTTGTTATAAAAAGTATTCAATTTTGAATAAGCTTTATCCGGGCTAATTTTATAATAGTTCGAAACTCCTAATAAATCGCCATAAAAAGTAAATTCGCAATTATCATATTTCATAATTTTGCCTCTAATTTATCGTCTGCACTCCGCCAGCTTGCACTTCCCCTCCCTGGCCTTCTGCCCGAACGGGCCGGCCCGGAGACCTGCCAAACGGCAAGTAGTATCATCTATCCGACATTGCAATTCTTTTGACCCGCCCCTGAGAAATTTGACCGCACCCAATCCGGCCAGCTCACCCTCCAGCATGGCGGTGGAGGCCTCTTCGATCCCACTGACGTCGCCGGCGGTGAATATCCCCGGGGCAGTGGTCATCATCAGATCATCATGCCAGGCCACCTGGCCGCCCAGCTCCGGAATGTAGTTCATCTGGCAGCCGGCCTGCCATAAAAGTTCGGTCAATGGGGAAAGCCCCACCGCCAGGCAGATGGTGTCCACCTCCAGTGTCTGCTGGGTACCCTCTATGGTCTGCCATTTATCGTCAATTTTTGATATCACCGCACCGCTGACCTGTTCCTCCCCAAATGCGTTGAGGATGGTGTGACGGGTTAAAATTGGCACCCCCGCCCGGGCTATCTTTGAGGCATGCACCAGGTAGCCCCCGATCTTGGGCAGGCCCTCGATGACGGCCTTGACTTCGACCCCGGCCTGCATCAGCTGGTAGGATACTATCAGCCCGATGTTGCCCGAGCCCACCATCAGCACGCTGTGGCCCGGCTTGATGCCGTAAACGTTCATCAAAGTCTGCACTGCTCCGGCTCCATATACACCGGGTAGGTCGCTGCCGGAAAAGGAAACAAAATTCTCCGAGGCTCCGGTGGCCACCAGAATGGCCTTGGGTTTAAGCGGGGTCACTTTTTCATTCTGCTGCACCGCCAACGTTCCGTCGGGATAATATCCCACCGCCGAGGCCTGGCGCTCGATACTGATGTTGCGCTTCCCTATCTCCTGCTCCAGCTCCAGACCTATCTCAAAACCCCTGGTCCCAGCTCTCTCGGCCTTGGAACCAAAGAACATGTGGGTCTGCTTTATCAGCTGGCCCCCGATGCTTTGGTTCTCGTCAATTATCAGCGGCTCCAGGCCGAACTCCGAGGCCGACAGCGCCGCCATCAGCCCGGCCGGGCCTCCCCCGATGATTAGAAAGTCGGTATTTGTCATGGATTCTTAAAGACAGTGTCGTAGTATTGATTCATTTTAGGGAGATCCGGCCCCGTCCCTTTTGCCGCCTTACCTGCATGCCATCGCGGATGGGTGTGATGCAGGAGAAAATATTGGGCACTCCATCCACCTCCATCAGGCAGGATGAACACTTTCCCACCGCACAAAAAAAGCCCCGGGGTCTGTCCAGCTTGACGCTGTGGCGCAGCACCTTGATCCCGGCGGCATGCAGAGCAGCCGCAATGGGTTCTCCCTGGTATCCCTCAACCGGCTGCCCCTCGAAATAAAATTCTATCTTGGTCCCTTTTTTTAAGTCAAGTATGGGATGTTTGTCTATTCTCATCTGACCATAAATTGGCAGTTATTTGCGGATTATTAACAATAAAAAGTAATGATACTGTAAAATTTTATCGTTGTCAAGACATTTTATCCCTTGGGGTTATTGCATTTTTATCAGCACCACCCTATTTATCCCGGCCAGATCCTTTTTGATGATTATTTCGGATGCCGGAAGCGCCTGGCTCATCATCCGAGCCACTTCCTCCGCCTGCCCCATCCCGACCTCCAGAGCAACCAGCCCTGGATGATTGAGACGATCGGCAATGCCTCCAGCTATCCTGCGATAGAAGTCCAGCCCGTCGGGCCCGCCGTCCAGCGCCTGGATAGGTTCAAACTGACTTACCTCGGGCTGCAGGGCGGCGATCTGATCGCTGGGAATATATGGCGGGTTGGATACGATGCAGTCGAATCTGCCATTTTCCGGCGGGAATAAATCTGCCTGCACCAAACTGATCCTGTCCTCCAGGCCAAAACTCTTCACATTGATCCCGGCCAGCTCCAGAGTCTCCGGGCTATGATCGGTGGCTGTTATCCTGACCGAAACCAGATGCTTGGCCAAGGCAACGGCTATAGCCCCGCTGCCGGTCCCAATATCCAGAATCGTATGGAACCCCAACTGCCAGTTCTCCAAAACCTCCTCCACCAGGATCTCGGTCTCGGGCCGGGGTATCAGCGCCCTTTTATCCGTAGTGAATTTTAATCCGTAAAATTCCGTCTGCCCGACGATGTATTGCAAAGGTCTGTGTCGGCAGCGATCGGCGATGTATGACTGGTATTTTTCCTGAACAGTTACGGATACGTCCTGGTTGCGGTTCAGATGCAGATATATCCGATCCTGGTCCATGACGTATTCAAGCAATAGTTCGGCCTCCATGACGGCTTCCGGAATCCCGGACCGTAGGAGGTGGTCAAAACCGTAATTTAATAATTCCCCGATGGTCATCTGAGACCGTCTTCTGTTTTTATTTGCCGGATCAATTTTCCTCCGCCACTTCCAGCCCCTCGACCTGCTCGGCATTGGTTAGGCCTTCAATGATTTGGTCGATCTGGCCGTCCATCACCCCGTCCAGGTTATAGAGGGTCAGCCCGATGCGGTGATCGGTAACGCGGTTCTGTGGAAAGTTATAGGTCCTGATCTTATCGCTGCGGTCCCCTGATTTTACCAGCAATTTTCTTTCCTGGGCCAGCTTGGCGTTGTGCTCCTTCTCCATCTTCTCCAGCAGGCGGGAACGCAGCACCGTCATAGCCTTGGCCCGGTTCTTTATCTGGGAGCGCTCGTCCTGACAGGACACCACCAGCCCGCTGGGAATGTGGGTGATCCGCACCGCCGAGTAGGTGGTATTGACGCACTGCCCTCCGGCCCCGGAGGAACAGAAGGTGTCCACCCTCAGGTCGTTGGCGTTTATCTGCAGGTCCACCTCCTCGGCCTCGGGCAGTACCGCCACCGTGGCCGCCGAGGTATGCAGGCGCCCCGAGGCCTCGGTGCGCGGCACCCTTTGGACCCGGTGCACTCCGCTTTCGTATTTATACTGCCCGTAGGTTCCCTCGCCCTGCACGGTGAAGATCACTTCCTTGAAGCCGCCCAGCTGGGTGGGGTTGGAATTCATGATGTCTATCTTGAATCCCTTACGCTCGGCATAGCGGATGTACATCCGGTACAGGTCCCCGGCGAAGATGGCCGCCTCCTCGCCGCCGGTCCCGGCCCGGATCTCCACAATGGCGTTCTTGAAATCGCTGGGATCCTTTGGCACCAGCAGTTTTTTCAGCTCCTCGGTCAGGTTTTGATATCTGGCTTCCAGTTCCGGCAGTTCGGCCTGGGCCATCTCGGTCAGCTCCTTGTCACCCCTCTCGGCCACCAACGCCTTATTGTCCTCCAGCTGTTTGGCGGTATTTCGGTACTCGGTATATTTGGCAATTATGGGAGAGGCCTGACGATACTCCCGGGACAGGTCGCGGTATCTCTGCTGATCGGATATTATCGCCGGGTCGCTGATAAGTTTTTCCAATTCGCGGTAGCGTTCTTCGATCTTTATAAGTTTCTTTTCTATCATCTCGATGGTGTTCTGGGTTTGATGTTGAACCCGATGGCGAAAGGACACAGCACGTCGGCCATCCGGTGTTTTCCGGTCTCAGGGTCTATGTAATAAGAGGCTATCTTGATGAACCAGTTGTCGGTGGTGCCGGACAGGGTGCCGTCCTCGTTATAGCTCCAGTACTTCTCCTTGGCCTTGTCCTTGATCTCGATCACGATGTAGACGTGTCCGGGGCTCATGCCATAGAGATCGTCTTCGCTCAGGGTGGTGTTATGCCGGGGATGGGAATGGAAATCGCCCACGATGTACAGGTTGGGCAGGTTCTGGAAGAAGTTTACTATCCGGGCGTAGGATTTGTCCCTGGCCTTGACCCAGGTGGCGTGCCGCTCGGCCTTCTGGCAGGCGATGGCGTTGACCACCATGAACATGTCGCCGTCCCGGTGGCCCAAAAGCAACCCGTAGGATTCCTTCTTGTAGACCTCGATGGCCGAGACCAGCAGGCCCCAGAAGGCCGCTTCGTTGATGAATACCTGCATTTAGTACAATACCTCCATCAGGCACAAACCGCAAGCTGGGGCGGTTTTCCCGGCCAATGTTCTGTCCTTTGCTTCCAGTATCTTTAGGAGATCATTGTGATCCATCTGTCCCCGGGCCATGTCTATCATCGTTCCGACCAGAATGCGGACCATGTTATGCAGAAAACGGTTGGCCTTTATCTCGAAGGTCCACATATCGTCGGCAAATATCCACTCGGCCTTCTCGATCAGGCAGATGAAGTTATTGACCTCGGCCTGGGCCGAGGCAAAGGCGGTGAAATCGTGCTGTCCCAGCATCTGTGCCGCCAGGGACTTCAGAATAGCCGGATCGGCCTTATATGTCATCCGCCAGGCATAGCGTTCCCTGAGTGGAGAACGCCGGAAGACAATCTGATAGCGGTAGCGGCGGTTCTTGGCATCAAACCGGGCATGAAACTCCTCGGCCGCTTCCTCGGCCTTGATGATGGCCACATCGCGGGGAAGCAAAGAGTTCAGGCCTTCTTCGAAGGCTTTTAATGGAATATCGCGGGAGGTCTTGAAATTGGCTACCTGCCCGGCGGCATGGACCCCGGCGTCGGTCCGCCCGGAACCGAGGACCGATATCTTCTCCTCCAGCATGGAGGAAAGCTTTTCCTCCAACAATCCCTGGACCGTTCTCTGGCCGGGCTGGACCTGCCACCCGGCGAAATCGGTCCCGTCGTATTCTATGTTTAGCTTGATATTGCGCAACTTGTAATTTTAACATTAATATTAGGGTTTAGCAAGTAAGAGGAAATTCGAGTACACAACAATAGTTGCTTTATGTCTTTGTGCCTTGGTGGTTCAAACCAACTCTACTCCATTCAACTCAGAATATATCGCCCCTTCCCGAGTCAGGGTGCTTTTCATCAATACCAGGCGATTGAATTCAAAACCCTTTTGGAGAATGTCAGCTTGTTTTATTGCTTCTTTCAACTGCTGCAGATTCTTGTCCGAACGAACCCTGCCCAAAGTCAAATGAGGGTTGAACTCCCGGCCTTTATTTTCTTCGGAGATATCGGCCGTTAATCTCTCCACTTCTCTGTAGATTTCCTTAATCTCTTCCGCGCCCTGCGACAGCCCCGCCCAGATCACCTTCGGCCTGTCCACCGATGGGAAGGCTCCCAGAACGCCCAAGCCGGAATCTATGGCTTTTAATTTTCCCTTCAGGGTATTGAGCGCCAGCCCGGTTCGCAAAACGCCGGCTTCAGGGATCTCGCCCAGGAATTTAAGGGTCAGATGGATGTTGGCCGGATCCACCCATTTGACATCGGCCCCGGAAGTTTTCAACTGTCCGATAATGCCCCCCAGCATGGATTGTGTATCGGGCGGCAGTTCCAGAGCGATGAAACAGCGGACTGTTTTCTGTGTGTTCATATCATGGATATTATTTGTCACACTGAGTATTGCCATTATTACACAAACCGAATGTGTGACCGTAGATTCTTCAGCAGAAAGGTATCTTGCCGAATCCAGAACATCACCCGTTCGACTTGCTCGGCACGCTGCTTGGCTCCGCGCCTGCACTGAGGTTAGCTATTATGATGCTGCCGAAGTGGTGACATAAAGGTCGGTCACACTGAGAACTGCATTCATTTTACAAGCCGAATGTGTGACATTAGATTCTTCGGTTAGCACAGCATATAGTCAGGCTCAGAATGACGTTGGCAATGATATTTATTTCAACAAGTATAACCTCAGCATATTCAGCGCCGCCTGAGCGGCCGATTCCTTGATATGCCGGCGTTGGTCCAAAAACCTTTTCTCCTCCGCCATCGTCCCCTTGGGCCCGGCCAGGGCCATGAACACTAGGCCGACAGGCTTCTTATCGGTCCCACCGCCCGGTCCGGCTATGCCGGTGATGGCCAGCCCCAGATCGCTGCCCAGCCTGCCCCGCACACCATTGGCCATCTCTATCGCCGTCTCTTTGCTGACCGCACCGTGCAAACGCAGGGTCTGGGATTTCACACCCAACATCTTCTCTTTAAGGACATTGCTGTAGGCAACCACCGAGCCCAGATAATAATCCGAGGAGCCTGAAATATTGGTTATCCTATCTGCTATCAACCCTCCTGAACAGGATTCGGCGGTGGTCAGGGTCAGCTTCTTTTCTTTCAGCAGGCGGCCGACAACATCTTCCATAGTTTCGTCGCCTTTTCCATATATGACCTGCCCCAACAGGCCGGAGACCTTTGCTGATAGGTCGTTCAGTTTTTTATCTATGGCTATCACGGCCTTCCCCGAGATGGCAAGCCTTAGATCCACGCCGAGGTGCGTTGGCAAAAATGCCAGAGTACCTTTGGCCAGTCCTTTTTCGAATGGGACCAACTTTTCAGCGATGGCCGACTCGGAAATTCCGGTTGTCCTTACAGTCAGCGTCCGGATATTCATCCCACAACTCAAGGCATTCAGCCTTTCTTTCAGAGACCCGGCAAAGATGGTCTTCATTTCGCGGGGCACGCCGGGCAAAAGGGCCAATATCTTTTTCCTTCTTTTGAACAACAAACCCGGGGCGGTCCCTTCGGGGTTGAACAGCGCCTCGGCCTTGTCGGGTACCATAGCCTGCCCGCGGTTGCAGACCGGCATCTCTATTCCCCGCTTGGCAAAACGGGATCGGATATGCTCCAAAGTTTTTTTATCGAGTTTGAGTTTCAATCCAAAGAATTTTGCCGCAACTTTCTTGGTGATATCGTCACTGGTCGGCCCCAGCCCCCCGGCACAAAGAACGATATCCGACCCGGCCAGGGCCTGTTTGAAAGCCTGTTTAATATCAATGGCCCTGTCCCCAACGGAGATATTGAGAATCACCGGAATACCTATCGTTCCCAGTTCCTTGGCCAGATATGACGAATTGGTATCTATGGTCATCCCGGAAAGTATCTCGTTGCCTATGGTGATTATGGAGGCTTTCATAGTATCATAAATTTCTCCCTACTTGATCAAGGAGGGGATCAAAGGGGTGGTCCGTTTATAAGTTAAATAACTTATTTATGGCAGCGGCCAGCATTTTCAATGGGACATTATTAGCCGGCCAGAATATCATCACCACGATCTGGCATAGGATATTGGCATAGATCCCGGCCAGCACATCATCGGCCACCACCCCCCAACCGCCGGGAAGTTTTTGGATCTGCCTGGCGCCCAGCGGCTTTATTATGTCCATGGCCCGGAACAGCAGGAAAGCTATCAGATATACCAGAAACAGCTTGGGCAGAAACAACAGCGTGATCCACATCCCGGCCACTTCGTCTATCACGATCTTCCCGTTGTCATGCCCCCATTTTTTCTCGGCCTGGGTCGCCGACCAGACCCCAAAGAATAGTGACAGAACCAACAATGATGCCCTCAGCCACAAAAAAGGCGGCGCCAGCCACCAGATGACAAGAGCCAACAGGCTCCCGGCAGTGCCCGGAGCCACCGGGGAATATCCCGAGCCAAAACCGGTGGCCAATATCAAGGCGATTTTATCTTTTATTATTCTCATTTTTTACATATTGTCCTTGAAAAGCCCCAATATCAGCCAGCGGTTCTTGATCACATAATCCACACCAGACAGTAGGGTTAAAAGCATGGACAGGAACAGCAGGACATCGAAAGAGAATTTCAAATCGGCCAGAAACTGCCAGGAGATGCTAATAAAACCCGCATCCACGCAATCATTGAGGCATATATACAGCAGGATCCCGAACACCGAGGCCATCTGGCTGAAGGTCTTGATCTTGGCCAGAAAACTGGACTCCATCACCTCGCGGCGGTAGGCCACCAGGGTCCGCAGTCCCATTATCAGGAACTCCCGCCCAATGATGATCATCACCATCCAGGTGCTGGCTTCCTTTAAAGCCACGAATGATACTAGGGCCAGGGCGATCAGGAACTTGTCCGCCACCGGGTCCATAAACTTGCCGAAATCGGTTTGCTGGCCGTTTTTCCGGGCCAGATACCCGTCCAGCAGGTCGGTTACCGAAGCCAGGATAAAAAGGATCAGGGCCCCCAATCGCGAGTAAACGTTGTCCATCAAAAGCAGGGCCATGAAGATCGGGCTGATAACCAGCCGGCTCAGGGTGAGAATATTGGGCAAATTCATTATCATGTCATAAATTTATCAGATTTTGCAAGCTATGTCAAACAATAAAGTTAGCCAATTTTTTAAGGATAGCCCAGGAACCTGATTCCCGGCCAGGTACTCTAATCTTTATTCAACAAAGGCTTGACAAAAGCATATCCACTGGTTATCATTGTAAATAGAAAGGAGAACGGAAATGAAAACAAAATTAGCCCTTATTGCCTTATTGATGTTTAGCTCGCTTTGGACGCCACGACTGATGGCCGACACTAAAGTGAAAATCAACATCAACCTACCACTGGTGCAGATCAAGGAGGAGCCGGTGATGGCGGTCATCCCCGGGACCTACATCTATTTCATCTACGGTTACGAGCACGATTACTTCTTCCATGGCGGTTACTGGTGGAGGTTCCATCACAACCGCTGGTATCGGGCCCATCATTACAACGGCCCTTGGAAATATCGGAAGAACAAATATGTTCCGGCACCGTTTTTCAAGCTCTCACCCGAGTGGCGCAAAATGGCCACGGCCCATTCCGGCATCAAACATCAGGATATGAATAAGAACTGGAAGCAATGGGAAAAGGAAAAACGCTGGGATAAAAAACAGGACCAGAAGGGAATTAAAAAAGAAATCAAAGAAGAAAAGCAGGACAAGAAAGACGACAAGGACAAGAAAGACAAAGATAACAAGAAATCCGGCAAGGGCCGGAAGTAATTCCGGACAGAACAGAAAAAGGGCGCTGACATCAGCGCCCTTTTTTATTTTTCTTTTATTTTATGACCACCATCTTTTTAACGGCGGTGCTGCCGGCGGCGTTTAACTGATAGAAGTAAACGCCGTTGGAGACAGCCCGGCTGTTCCAGTTGACGGTATTGTTGCCCGCGTCACCACGGCCGTTGACGATGCTGACAACCTGTCCGGCCACGTTGTAGACCTTGAGGCTGTAGTCCCCGGCTCTGGGCAGGCTGAAGGATATCGCGGTGTTGCCGCTCACCGGGTTGGGCCGGTTCTGGTTCAGCACGAAGGGCTGAACCACGGTGCCCGGCTTGCCGGCTACGCCTGACGGAGATAACCAGTCTATGGTGTTGATGGCGGTGCCGTTGTAGAAAAAGTCGTACACTTGACTCCAGGGTGAATTCTCTCCTCCATAATGAGATCTGACCTTGTAATACCATACCACGCCTGCCTGGGGTAAACCGATCACTGGCGGTGTGTAATTGGTGTTGCACCACGATATATAATCATAGTTGCCGGCAGCATTAGCCCAATTTGGTGTTTTGGAAATTGTCAATTCATACTGGCCATTGATACCAATCATAGGCCCCCATATAAAATGCAGGGTGTCGTTGTTGACGGTGTCCATCACCGCATCGATCGGGCCGCCCACTCCACCCTCGGCAGTGCCGCACAGCAGGTTGGGAAGGTCGATCTCCCGCGGCCTGGCAGGGGCTGCCAGCAGGGTGGCGGTGGGAACAGTCAGGTAATACAGGCTGTCCATCGCGGCGGGCGGGGCCAGGATATGCAGCTTGTCCCCGCCGGTATATTCGGCCGCTTCGACAAAGCTGTAATCGTAGGTGGCGCCAGAGTTGGTCAGGTAGACATGTTGCAGCCAGGTGTTGCCGCCGTCGGTGGAGGCCACTCCGATGATATCTGTGGTGGTATTAGAATTCTGGGAATAGCCCACATAGGTTGCAAAGATATTGCCGTATTGGTCATAACTGATGGACGGGTAATCGGCGTAAGAACCCACCAGGTCGCCGGGCGTCACCCCGGCCAGGTTGCCCGGGATCTCGGAGATGCGGGTGCAGGTCCATTGGGAAAAATCACCCGCCATCGTGGGATGATATTCAAACAGAGCCAAACCGTTCCACACCCCGTCGGAATGGCCATAAAGCAGGTGCGGCCTGTCCCCCGCCCAGCATCCGTCGTAACGGTACCACCAGCCACCGTCAGTATACTGATAAGGATGTCCGTTGGCATCGCTGCCTGAAACGGTCAAAATATTCGCGATCCCCCAGTTGATTCCGCCGTCGGTGGATATCCTATACATGGGCCGGTAATTGTATGTGATGGTATCCTCTTCTTCCCAAAATGCGAAGACCGTATCCCCGCTGGGTGAGAATATCCAGTCAGCATTGCCCAAGTCATAAGGGCAGGTATACCATTCCTTCCAACCCCAAGGGAACGAAATATCCCATGGAGGATCCCATGCCCCTAAACTTCTATCCGTTGTTAAAGCCATAAATATTCCGGCATCGCCTCCAAAGGCTACAGAAGACGAAACTGCACTGCAAATCAGCCGGAAATCAGATCCATCATCAAAAATTGACAGCGTAGGCAGATAAAATGCCCCTGAATCGGTAAGATTCACAGGAGTGCTCCATATCCCCGAAGTGAACCCACCCGAATCGTAACTAATACATATTGGCCAAGGTGCAATAGTAATTCTGTCCGCCCATATCAGATACGGTGTAAAGAAAAAATCCGCAGCCAATGCGGAATATGTACGTGAGCTTCTGTTCGATACAATAGTTTGGTTATTCCAAAATTGCCCTTCATCTGTTGAATAAGCAAAAGTTAGGTTAGACGGGGTTCCCCCAGAACCGCTGTACTGCGAATACAGCAGCATCAAGGAGTCTCCGCTCTTGCTGGAAACTATGCTTTTAGCGTAGCTTGGGGCTATAGTTCGCCAGGCATCGGCATAGCCCATGGGCCCGATGGTCACCATCCCGGCCGGAGCCTTTGCGGCCGGTGATTTCACAAATGTTGTTTGACCGGAAGCTCCTTCAAAGGATATGCCCTTTTTAGCCGGAGCGGCTAAAAGGCATGTCCAGCAGAAAAGCAACGCAAAAGAGACCAACCATGATCTTTTCATACCCGCCTCCTTAAAATAATTAAAGGATGGGATCATCAGGCTCCTTATTATCGGCGCCTGAAGTATAATCCCACCCTATCTGAATGTCAACAGTAAAATTTATTTTATTCTACCTCGGATACTGCCTCGGCGAACCAATCCTTCACCTGTTGGTATTTGGCCTTCATATCCTCCGGGCCTTTGACAAAATAGAGATCCTCCAACCTTAGTACCACCTCCGGCGGCAGGTCGTAATTGGCATACTTAGATCGGAAGGTGTAATGATACGGTGAATGCTTCATCCGCAGGACCGATAGCAGCCCGCCGATGGCGAAGTTGTAATAGAAATCAAAGGCATCCAGGTAATTGCTCCGGTTATATTCCTTGTCAAAGAACAATTGAAAAATGTCAAAACGAACCTTGGCCCGCCCCAACGCTATTTTCATATTTTCTTTGAATTTCTCCCTGTCCAGCGGCTGGGAGGCAATGATGTCCTTCCGGTCGAAATGGACGATGGGGTGGCCGTGGATCTCCGGCTCCAGGAACTTATCCGGCTTCTCCAGCTCGCCCACCGCCAGATCTATCAGCAGAAACGGGCTGGCCTGCCTCAACCGGTAAAATTTCTGAAAGAAGCCGTGGGAGGTGGGCTGGGGCACATCGAAGATCAGGTCGAACCCGGCCAGCTTTTCGATGGTCGCTTCGGCGACCTGGAAGACCCGAGGGATGGATTCCCGGTCGGCGATGACCATAAAGTCTATATCGCTCCACCGATCCACCCGGCCAAAGGCCGCCGCCCCGCCCTGCCACAGGGTATGAACATAATTCAATGGTTCCAAAGCATCTACTACGGCCTGAATGATCTGCTCTCTCGGCAGTTTATTTTCGGACATGCTCAGATCCTTTTCGACATTATTTCAAAGAAATATTTTCCAGCTCCTTCACCCACTCCCGATAATCCTTCCGAAACTGCCAGTTGGGCCGGGAATGAATAGCATCCAAAGCAGCTTGACGGTATTTAGGTTCATGGGTAATCTCGAAAAGCAGAATGTTCAGTTCAACCTCCATTTTTTTCGGGCAGGAAGGCAGCATCTCCAATAAACCTATGGTAGCTTTCTCCGGCGTCATTTGGCCGCCTTTTAAAAACCCCGCTCTGGTCTCAATAATTTTACATCTGACAATAATTTCACTATTTCCTGATTGAACCGCTGCGGCCGAAGCTGTTCGAGAGTAATCCAACGATAGATCCGCCCTCTCGGCATCCAGCAAAGCCGTCGCTATTAATGCCTGGCATTCGCATAAATATTCTTTTAACGATAATTCCACGAAAATAGATTCCGCCCTTTTATACTGATCTAGGGCCTCTGCATTGCCACCTTTAGTTTTATAAATGATCCCCAAAGTCATCATCACGATCGCCTCGCCCCGCCTGTCCCCCAAACCCCTGGCCAGCCCCAGGCTCTGGGTGGCATATTTCAGGGCTTGGGCATATTCTCCTTGGTATGATAGAAGGATCCCCAGATTATTCAGCACCACCCTCTCCCCGGCCAGGTTGCCCAGCTCCCGGGCTATCTTCAGGCTGGTCTGATAGCAGTCCAGAGCTTTTTGGTAGTTCTCCTGATTATCATAGATCCCGGCCAGGTTGTTCAGGGCCACCCTCAGGGAATACTTATCGCCTATCTGGCGGGCCAGAGAGATCTGTTTTTGATAGCAATTTTCGGCCTGTACAAAATCTCCCCGAGAAAAATGGACACCTCCGATATTACCATAATCGGTTCCCAGCAGATAAAGATTTCCTATCTTCTCATCAATTGACAGTTTCTGATTATAACAGTCCATGGCCTTCTCATGCAGGCCTTGATACCAGTACATCAGTCCCTGATTGCCTAGGACGATGCTCAGGGAATGGTCATTGCCCTGAGCCCGGGCCTGCTGTTTGGTCAGATCAAAATATTTCTGGGCTTCGGCATAGTCCCCTTGGTTGCGGTACAATGTGCCCAGGTTCCCCATGGCGTCATGGTTTACATGTTTCAGGCCGGATTTTTCAGAGATCGCTATTGCCTCCAGGAACAGCGGCAAGGCCTCCTGGTATTTACCCCTCTGCAATAGGATAAACCCCAGCTGATTGGCTCCAGCGACGATTTCTTTGGGACTTTGGGCTTGCCTGGCCGCGCTCAGATTGCTGTAATTAGTCTCCTCAGCCTGGGTCCACTGGCCGGTTATTGTAAATATTGAGGCCCTTTTGGAATGTAGCGAGAAGGGATAATACGAAATTTGCCCCGGTCGGGGACCCGGCATTTCCAAAATGGCGATCGTATCTATGTTATATTTTGACATTCTTTTCAAATAATATAAAACAAGCGGGCTATAAGGCCCGCCTGTTTGGGTGAATATATCCTAGATCTTTGTTTCCGCGCCTTTTTTTAGGGCCTTGACATTAAGCTCCAGCATCTCCGGTTTTGCCCGCTTGAACACCTTGTCGAGAGCCTTGACGATGGAATCGACCGATACCGCCCCGGTCAGTCCGGCATAAGCGCCCAGGGCCACCATGTTGGCAATCTTGGTGGTCCCGATCTCCTCGGCGATCTTGTTGCAGGGCACATAGGCCACCTTGATGTCGGTCCGCTTGGGCCTGGAATTTACCAGCGAACTGTTGATGATCAGCAATCCGCCGGGTTTTATCAATGGCTCGAACTTGGCCAGCGAAGGCTCGTTCATCACGATGACGGTGTCAGGACGGGAGACCACCGGACTGGACACCTCCTCGGAGGCGATGACCACCGAGCAATTGGCGGTGCCGCCGCGCATCTCGGCCCCGTAGGCCGGAAACCAGGAGACGTTCTTGTTCTCCAGCAGCCCGGCTTGGGCCAGCAGAATGCCGGCCGAGATCACGCCCTGGCCGCCGAAACCCGAGATTCTAATTCCTTGATACATTATCTCTGCCCTCCTTCCTGCTCCGTCGAGCGGAATACGCCCAGCGGATACACCGGCATCATCTTTTCGTCCACGAATTTAACGCCCTGCAGGGAGTTCATCCCCCAGTTGGTGGGGCACATGGACAGGATCTCGACCAGCGAGAAGCCTTTTCCCTCGACCTGATTCTGAAAGGCCTTTTTGATAGCCCTCTTGGTCTTGATCACCCCCTGGGCGCTGCTGACCGAGGTCCGCTCCAGATACCTGGCGCCTTCCAGCTGGGACAGCAGTTCGCAGACCTTGATGGGGTAGCCGTTGACCTTGGCATCGCGCCCCTTGGGACAGGTGGTGGCCGGCTGGCCCATCAGAGTGGTGGGGGCCATCTGTCCGCCGGTCATGCCATAGATGGCATTGTTAATGAAGATGATGGTGATGTTCTCGGAGCGAGCCGCCGAATGGACCGTCTCGGCCATCCCGATGGAGGCCAGATCGCCGTCCCCCTGGTAGGAGAACACGATACAGCCGGGCTGGGAACGCTTGATGCCGGTGGCGATGGCCGGCCCGCGGCCGTGCGGCCCCTGGATCATGTCGCAGTTGAAATAATCGTCGGAGAACACCGCGCAGCCCACCGGGGCCACCCCCACGGTCCTTTCCCGGATGCCCAGTTCGTCCATCACTTCGGCGATAAGGCGGTGCACTATCCCGTGGCCGCAGCCCGGGCAGTAATGCATTTTAATGTCGACCAGACTGGATGGCTTTTTATTGATCAACTCCATTATCTACGCCCTCCTTTCTTGGTCGATTTTTTGGCAGCCTTTATTTTTACTGTTTTCTTTTTGACCGGCTGGGTTTTTTTAACAGGCTTGGGCTTCTTTGTTGGTTTGGCCTTTTTGGGGGCCTTGGCTTTTTTCGTCTGTTTGACTTTTTTAACCTGTTTGGTCTTTTCAACTATTTTAATCGCAATCGCCGGTTTGATGCTCTTGTAAAGCTTCTCTACCACGGCAAACACTTCCTCACCCGAGGGGATCCCGGCCGGCCGGGCGTAGAGATCGACCTGGGCGGTGCCATTGATGGCCAGGCGGACGTCGTCCACGAACTGGCCCTGGCTCATCTCCACCACCAGGAAATTCTTGACCCTTTGGGCCATTTTGGCCAGCTGTTTCTTGGGGAACGGCCACAGGGTAATGGGCCGGAATAAACCGACCTTCAGGCCCTTATCGCGGGCCATCTTCATGGCAGAGGCAGCAATGCGGGATGAGGTGCCGTAGGCCACCAGCACCAGCTGGGCATCGGCGGTATTCTTTTCCTCGAACAGAACCTCCCGGTCCTCGATCTCCTGGAACTTCTTGGCCCGAGCCCAGTTCATTTTCTCCAATTCGCCCTCCCGCAGGTCGTAGGAACGGACGATTCTTTTCTTTCTCCCGGCGGCGTTGCCCAAGGACCAATCGGGCTTCTTTAAAGTTGCCGGATCCACCGGCTGGAACTTGAACTCCACCGGCTCCATCATCTGTCCCAGGATGCCGTCGGCCAGGATCATGGCCGGCATCCGGTATTTCTCGGCCAGCTCGTAGCATCTCTTGGGAAAGTTGCCCATCTCGTCCACCGAATTCGGGGCCAGCACGATGGTGTGGTAATCCCCGTGGCCTCCTCCCTTGACCGACTGGTTGTAGTCTCCCTGCGAGGCGGCAATGTTGCCCAGCCCCGGACCGCCCCGGACCACATTGGCGAAGAATATCGGCAGGTCGGCCCCGGCGCAGTAGGAGATGCCCTCCTGCTTGAGGCTGATGCCCGGGCTGGAGGACGAGGTCATGGTGCGGATCCCGGTAGCCGCAGCTCCGTAGATCATATTGATGGCTGACACCTCGGATTCAGCCTGGATAAAAATCCCCCCCGCTTCGGGAAGGCGCCAGGACATATACTCCGGCACCTCGTTCTGCGGAGTGATGGGATACCCGGAAAAGAAGCGGCATCCGGCCAGGACCGCGCCCTCGGCCAGGGCTTCATTGCCCTTCATTAAGATCTTTTCACCCATTTATTTTCTCCTAAAAGTTTAGCTTAAACAGAAAAGGCGTGGATAAAGAATGATAATGCTTTACTTCCACACCGCAATGGCCAGGTCGGGGCATATTTGGGCGCACAGACCGCAGCCTATGCAGCAATCCGTTTTGGCCAGTTTGGCCGGGTAATAGCCGGTAACGCTGAAGGTGTCGGACATCTCTATGCAGCTTTTGGGGCAGGCCTTAGTGCATAGCTCACATCCTTTGCAGCGGGTCTCATCGACCCTGATTTCTGGCATAGTGGACCTCCTGAAATTATATATTAAGGATTTTATTTGGCTGGAAATGAGGTTCATTTATTGTATCAGAATCGGGGAATATTTTCAAGGGAAATAAACCCATAAAGTTTATGGCTAAACCTGCTTCGTGATTTGCGGTATATAACAAAACCCTTGACACCCGCCGGATATTTATATATAATTACCACTGTTTGCGGGCGTAACTCAGTGGCTAGAGTGCTACCTTGCCAAGGTAGACGTCGTGGGTTCGAATCCCATCGCCCGCTCCATTTTTATAATAAATCAGCCCTGTTTTAACGGGGCTTTTTTATTTGGCTGATCCGGCTCGATCGCTGTCTTGCTTAGTTCCATTGATGCGTGGGTTCTGCGCCGGCCGTAAAACACGACAGCAATTCAACGGCGCATCCGCCGTCGATAGGGCTACTATTTCTCTGCCGGCGGAAAATCCCATCGCCCGCTCCAGATTTGTGACATCCCCGCCCCGATAACATCCGGGGCTTTTTAATTGCCAATCGGGGTCGCCCGCTCCAGATAATTACAGGACAGGCTTTTAAAGCCTGTCCTTTTTTATTGCCTATCTACAGTTTTTTCGAATTATCTTTATGAGGGCAAATTTGATGGATTTTTTATCCCTCTGCCCTTTCTGTCCGGGCAGAAAGGGCGAAAGACCCGCCGGGGGCACAGGGCTAAAAGATTAATGAACCGCTTATATAAACAACAATAATTTAATGAAAAGAGCACACGCTGCGAAGCAGTGATCGTTTTTATATTGTTTCCCGCAGTTATTCGCACTGTGTCCCCGGACCCCATTTGGACGCCTGGTCCACTTAACTTAACCTGTAAGAATTTACAGGTTAAGCTGGGTCTTAGGGGGCGGCTACGGTCGGCGTTACTGGCATAATAGTCTTGGTGATAATAAAACAGCGGGGTGAAGACATATTATTATTAATTACGTTAGTTTGCCGCCCCCTAAAACTTTCGACCTCACCCTTCCCTCTCCTAATGCTTTAGGAGAGGGGTAGGGGAGAGGTGTTATAAGAGAAAGCGGGAAAGTAATTTTAGCGGCAAAAATAAAATCAAAAAGGCAGGCTGCTTTTCAGCAGTCCTGCCTTGTACTGGTACCGAGGGTCGGAATCGAACCGACACGTTCTTGAGGAACGAGGGATTTTAAGTCCCTTGCGTCTACCAGTTCCGCCACCCCGGCATAATGTGTAGCACTTCTTTGATTGCCTTTTGTCATACCTGCGGAAGCAGGTATCCAGATGGGATATGGATTTCCTCCTTCGTTCGCCATCGGCGAACTGCGGCGGACAGGCCCGCCGGAGTTTATCTCGCACTGTGATGCGGGACGGGAATGACCCACTCTGAATAAGTTCCTTAACTGGAGGCGGCTAGCGGGTTCGAACCGCTGAATAACGGTTTTGCAGACCGTCGCCTTACCACTTGGCTAAGCCGCCTTACTAATGTTATTGCTTCCCTGTCCTGAGCCCGGCCCTTTGCCTTGCTACTGAAGGGCCGCCCCAAATATCAATAAACCAATTTTACCAGTTTTCGGCCCCGCCTGTCAAGAAAATCCCTTTTCAGCCTAATTCCCCAGCCGATACTCCAGTTTGGTCTGGGCTGATCTATTCAAGTTGGACAGGGTCTCGGCGCTTTCGGCCAGCAGGTCGAATATCGAGGGACGGCGTTTCCTCTCCTTGATCACCTTGGGGGTTTCCTTAAGCCCGGCCATGTTACCGGCCATTATCACTGCATCGTCCTGGGTTCCCAGCCTGTCAACCAGTTTAAGCTGATAGGCCTGCCGTCCGGAGAGAACCCTGCCATCGGCAAACAATTTTACCGAGTCCAGCGGGATGCTGCGGCCCTCCGACACCGCTTCCATAAACTGCAGATGCACGTCGTCTATGGTGGCCTGCAATAACGCCCTCTCCTGGGGAGACATCTGGCGGAAGGGCGAGCCCATATCCTTTACCGCTCCGGCCTTGATCACCTCATAGCTGATGCCGATCTTCCTGAACAGTTCCTCCACCACGGCGTAGCTTAAAATGACCCCGATGGAGCCGGTGAGGCTGCCGGGATTGGCCACGATGGAATCGCAGCCGCAGGCTATATAATACCCGCCGGAGGCCGCCACCTCGCCCATGGAGCAGACCACCGGCTTCTTTTCCCTGGCCGTTTTGATAGCCTCATATATCTCCTGGGAAGCGGCCACTCCGCCGCCCGGCGTCTCCAGCCGGATCACGATGGCCTTGACGGAGTTGTTGTCGCGGTATTTCTTTATCATCCGCACGGCGTTTTCGGATGAGACTATCGGCCCGACGATCTCCACCAGCCCCACCGATTTTCCGTAGGAGATATCCATGGCGCTGTTGTCGGACACCGCCATCACGATGGCGCCGACGAAGATGACGACGACCATCAGCACCGCGGCCACGATCAAGGTTATGAAAATCCCTTTTTTCTTCATAAATTACTCCTGATTACTAAACCGGATTAACCGGAATTTATTGGACGCAGATTTAACTGACCTAATTAAACCACAAAGACACCAAGACACAAAGGTTATTGTTCTTTGAATTTTAACTTTAAACTTATGTGGAGTATCTCCTGTTTGGTACATGATTAGTAAATCAGTGTTTATCCGTGTCCTAAAAAAATATGTGTTTACATTTTTTTGGCTAACGATACCAATTGGTTCACCATATCCTTTTCTTTGACCTTGGCTATGATCTTTCCCTTTTGGAACAGCAGGCCCAGACCGTCGCCGCCGGCGATCCCCAGGTCGGCCTCCCGGGCCTCGCCCGGCCCGTTGACCACACAGCCCATCACCGCCACTTTTAGCGGTTTTTTTATCCCGGCGATTCTCCTCTCCACCTGAGCAGCGATCCTGGCCACGTCTATCTTGCAGCGGCCGCAGGTGGGGCAGGCATGGACCACCGGGCCGAAGGTTCCCAGCCCCAATGACTGAACGATCTCCCGGGCCACCGGGATCTCCCGGGCCGGATCGCCTGATAGCGATACTCGGATGGTGTCCCCGATGCCCTCGGCCAAAAGGGTCCCGATGCCCACCGCCGAACGGATGGCACCGGCCGCCGGGGTCCCGGCTTCGGTGATGCCCAGGTGCAAAGGATAGGGAATCATTTTGGATATTTTTCTATAGGCCTCGATGGTCATGGGCACGTCCGTGCCTTTGAGCGAGATGACGATATCGTCGAATCCCAGGTCCTCCAGTATCTGAACATGGCGCAGGGCGCTGGCTACCATGCCCCGGGCGGTGGGATGGCCGTCCCGGGTCAGAATATCCTTCTCCAGCGAGCCGGCATTGACCCCGATGCGGATGGGAACCTTTTTACCGGCCGCAGCCTTGACCACCTGTCTGATCTTATCTTGAGAGCCGATGTTCCCGGGGTTGATGCGCAGTTTGTCCACCCCGGCATCCAGGGCCATCAGGGCCAGGCGGTGGTCGAAATGGATATCGGCCACCAAGGGCATTTTGGTGCCCTGCCGGATACGGGCCAGAGCGGTGGCGGACTTTTTATCCGGCACCGCCAGGCGGATGATCTGGCACCCGGCCTTCTCTAATTTTTTTATCTGGGCCAAAGTGGCCCTGACGTTGCAGGGATCGGTGTTGGTCATGGACTGGATGGACACCGGGGCACTGCCGCCGATGACGATATTCCCCACCTTGACTGGCTGGGATTTACGGCGGGGATAGGTATTTTGTATCTTTTCTGGCATTTGGGGTATTATCGCAAATAGTTAGGGAAAATGCAATAGGGGAATAAAAATGCCCCCCTTATAGAAGGGGGCCGCAATATCCATCGATTGACCGGTTATGAACGGCTATATTTTACGGCCGGCAGAGCAAAGTGAAAAATCCAGATCCAATGCCCTGAATATTTTAAGCAGGGTTGTCATATAGCAGTTCTCGCCGTTCTCGACCTTGGATAACTGCTGCTGGGTTATATGGGCCTTAGATGCCAGTTCCCTTTGGGTCAAATGATATGCAGTTCTGGTTTCTGCTATCTTAACGGCCAATTCCGCCAATTCCTTTTCTTCCCGGTATGCCTTGGTAAATTTTTTATTTTGCATCTCCTTTTTAAGATGCTTTTGAAATGTCTTCATTGAACTCCTCCTGTAGCTTTTTCAGGCTGTACCTCTTAAGAAAATCACACCTGATGCCCACAGCCGCCTTTATTTCCCCGGCAGGCACCCGGTCGGAATTTTTACGTATTGCATGGGTTAAAACGATATAATCCCGGAAACAAAAGAAATACAAAAAACGGTACTGATTGCCGGTGACCTTTATCCTCAATTCGTGAATGCCGTCTTTCAGCAGGTCGGCATAGGGCCTGGGCAGATCGGGTCCGCGTTCCTCCAGCAGACCGATAAAACTCATGACCTTTGCCCGGCTTCTGGGCGGAAGGGCTTTTATAAAGTCTTCTATCCGGGATTCCCCGCCTTCCGTCTCGTAATAAATGATCTTCCAAGTCTTTTTCATTCTACATCAATTGTGATGTATTGTCAAGATGTATTTATTAATTATTTTGGGTTTGTTTTACTAATAATAGTCTATTTGGCAAATTTTCGTCAATGACCCAAATGAAGATTTATTGAAATATTTTTAGAATAGGTGCGGGAAATAAAAAAGGCCCCCTTGGGAAGGGGGCTTTTAAGTATTAGACAAGGAATTTTTAATCTATGGTTCTGTTATTTGCTTTGCGAATTTTTCTAACGTTTCTATTTCTGGGTGTCCAGCCTTTTTAGCAATTTCAATATTTGGCTTTAAATTCCACCCAATAGATTTTACGCCTGCATTAATTAGTTCTTCTAATTTTTGTTTCCCTATTTCATAATATTCGGGAAAATGCGCATAACGATAAAACCATAATTCACACATTAAATCTTGGTTTTCTTTGTTACTTGCGAAAGCTTTTTCTATGTATTCTTTGGCCTTTTCCATGTTGCCCTTCCATAACAACAAACGTGCATAATTTCCAAGAGTATTACAATGGGTAGGGTCAATATCCAATATCTTCTTATATAATTCCTCTGCTTGATCGTAATTTTTATTTATTTCCATTAAGACATTTGCATAATTGCCAATAATTTCCACATTAACTGGCTCGACTTCTAATATCTTCCTATATAATTTCTCTGCTTTTTCATATTCTTTCAGATATTTTGATAAAAAATCTGCATTATATCCAATAATTGTAATATTTTTTGGGTCTAAATCTAAAGCTTTTTCAAAATATTTTTTTGCATCATTAATATTT